>DATGGY010000133.1:0-18975 GCA_035308285.1 Bradyrhizobium sp.
AAGATCAGGCCGGCGGCGGTGCCATAGAGGAAAAAGTCATACCACTCGATGGCGGTGCCGATGGTCGATGCGACGACCGCCTTGCGCAATTGCGCACTATGGTCGGATTCGGATAATCCCCCGTGGGTTGCTGCCATAGCCATTTGAAGTGTCCCCTGTTGGTTGTTCCCGCGCCCATGCAAACCGCTTTCGAGCGGTTCTTTGTGGATGCGATGCTACAATCAGCGCGCGGCAACCGAAAGACGCATCTCGCCGGAACCGGTCAAATTGCTGCGCCGCGTCAAGGCGCGTGGTGGGCTGCGATCAGGTTCGAAAATGCTTGGAGAGCTTTAGGCCCTGGGCCTGGTAGTTCGAGCCGATACGCTGGCCGTACATGGATTGCGGCCGCGCCAGCATTTTCTCGTAGACCAGGCGGCCGACGATCTGGCCGTGTTCGAGAATGAACGGCACCTCGCGGGAACGCACTTCCAGCACCGCGCGCGAACCCTTGCCGCCGGCGCCCGCATAGCCGAAGCCCGGGTCGAAGAAGCCCGCATAATGCACGCGGAATTCGCCGACCAGCGGATCGAACGGCACCATTTCGGCGGCATAATCCGGCGGCACTTGCACGGCCTCCTTCGAGGCCAGAATGTAGAACTCGCCGGGATCGAGAATGAGACTGCCGTCGGGCCGCGCCGGTATCGCCTCCCAGAATTCATCGATCGCATAGCCGCCGCGGCGGTCGATATCCACCACGCCGGTGTGCCGCTTGGCGCGATAGCCGACGAAGCCCTTGGCGTTCTCGCCGGAAAGATCGACGCTCAACGCCACGCCGTCGGCGAGATCTGCCTTGTCCACGTCGACCAGCCGCTCCAGAACATGCAGCGCGTCGAGTTCTTCCGCGTTGAGAACTGCATCGCCGGTGCGGAAGCGCACCTGGCTGAGCCGCGAGCCCTCGCGCAACAGCACCGGAAAGGTTTTTGGGCTGATCTCGGCATAGAGCGGACCATGGTAACCCGCGCCGATCATGTCGAACCGTCGCGTGCCGTCCGCGATCACACGGGTGAACACGTCGAGCCGACCGGTCGAGCTCTTGGGATTGGCGGCGGCGACAATTTCCGCCGGCAGCGCCAGCGACTCCAGAAGCGGCACGATATAGACGCAATTGGTTTCCAGCACCGCGCCGTCGGAAAGGCCGATCTCGTGCAGCTTCAGCTCGTCGATGCGTTCGGCCACCGTGGCCCCGGGCCCCGGCAAAAAGCTCGCCCGCACCCGATAGGCGACGTCGGAAAGACGCAGATCGAGGCTCGCCGGCTGAATCTGGCTCTCGACAAAGGGGTAGGCCGGCAGGATCAGGCCGGCGTCCGCCATCGCCGCGATCATACGGTCGGGCAGAATGCCATTGGCACCAGGCGGAAGCGTGAAGCTCACCAATACGGTCCTTAAGGGATGACCTGGCCATCCATCCAGACGTTGAAAATATGGACTTTTACCGGTTAACCGATGGTCGCCTTGACGGAAAGAGCGCGAGGTAATATCAGCATGACTTATCCCGTGGTGATTTGAGCCGGCCGGCTTGCAGCCACGTAAAATAAATCGCTAAACAGGCCGGGGACAATGTGATCCCGGCCTGTGGAATTTTTCCAGGCCGGTTTTTTGTGACCATTTTCACCGCTGGTCACGATGGAGGTCACATGTCGAAGTCTAGAACGCCGCTCTCCACGTCAAGCTACCGCCCCGAGACCCGGCTGGTCCATTCCGGAACCATCCGCTCGGAATTCGGGGAAACGTCCGAGGCGCTGTTTCTCACCCAGGGCTATGTCTACGACAGCGCCGAGCAGTGCGAGGCGCGGTTCAAGGGCGAGGACCCCGGCTACATCTACTCGCGCTATTCCAATCCGACGATTGCGATGTTCGAGCGCCGCATGATCGAGTTCGAAGGCGCCGAAGCCGGCCGCTCGACCGCAACCGGGATGGCCGCGGTGACCACCGCGGTGCTTGCGCCGCTGAAGGCGGGCGACCACGTGGTGGCCGCCAAAGCGATGTTCGGATCGTGCCGCTATGTGGTGGAGGATCTGCTGCCGCGCTACGGCATCCAATCCACGCTGGTCGACGGGCTCGATCTCGATCAGTGGCAGCGCGCGATGCGGCCGAATACCAGGAGCCTGTTCCTGGAGAGCCCGACCAATCCGACGCTGGATGTGCTCGACATCGGCGCCATCGCCGAGATCGCCCATCAAGGCCGGGCGCGGCTGATCGTCGATAATGTTTTTGCGACGCCGATCTTGCAGAGCCCGCTTTCGCTCGGCGCCGACGTCGTGGTGTATTCCGCCACCAAGCACATTGACGGCCAGGGCCGCTGCCTCGGCGGCATCATCCTGTCGTCGGAGGCTTTCATCGCCGAACACATCCACAACTTCATGCGCCAGACCGGGCCGTCGATGTCGCCGTTCAACGCCTGGGTCCTGCTCAAGGGGCTGGAGACGCTGGCGGTCCGTGTCCGCGCCCAAAGCGAGACCGCGGCTGCGGTGGCGGACGCGCTGGCGCGGCATCCGAAAATCTCGCGGCTGATCTATCCCGGGCGCGCCGATCACCCGCAGGCCGCTTTGGTGAAGAAGCAGATGCGTGCCGGTTCGACGCTGGTAGGCTTCGAGGTCAAGGGCGGCAAGGCGGCGGCGTTCCGCACACTCAATGCCTTGAAGCTTGCGCGGATATCGAACAATCTTGGCGACGCCAAAAGCCTCGTGACCCACCCCTCGACCACCACGCATCAACGGCTGACACCGGAGGCGCGGGCCGAACTCGGAATCAGCGACGGCTTCATCCGTTTCTCGACCGGGCTCGAACATAAGGACGATCTGATCGAGGATTTGCACGCGGCGCTGGAAGAGGCGTGAAGCCGTGCCCCGGATGCTGCGCAGCGCGCCGCACTTGCGGCGTGATGCGCTGCTGATCCGGGGTCCATCCTGCGATCCGAAGGTCCCGGCTCTGCGGAGCAGCGTGAAGAACGCTGCACCGCGTCCGGGACACGAATCGCCTCACATCGGCCGGTAGGTCTGCACGTTCGAGGGCACGTTGACGCCGAGCCTGATCTGGCCGACCGATTTGATGATGTCGTCGCCAAGCAACTGGGCAAAGCAGGCGTAACCCCAGTCGTTCATATGCAGGCCGTCGGCAATCACGAAACTTTCGATCGGCAGCGCCTGGCTCTCGTGCCATTGCCGCATCACCTCGAAGCGCGGGAAAACCCCGACATGGCGAAGCTGCGCCACTTTGCCGAGCAGCTTTATCATCCGACCTGCGCTTTCCAGATGTTCGTTGACGGCCGGCGAATATTGCGGATCGACCAGCACGAGATCGGCGCCCTCGGCCTGGATGCGGGCGACGCCCTCCGCCACCAATTGCGCGGTCGCACCGGGATCTTCGTTGCGCAGCACGGCGTTGGTGCCGACCTGCCAGATCACGAGATCGGGTTTTGGATCGATTACGTCGACCTGCAGCCGCTTCATCATTTCAGGCGCGTCGTCGCCGCCGCGGCCGCGATTGACCACGGTGATATCGGCCGCCGGATATTTCCGGTGCAATTGCGCGGCCAGACGGTTGGGGTAGCTGAACTCGGGCGAAGAGCTGCCGAAGCCGGCCGTGGAAGACGATCCGAACGCGACGATCAACACCGGCTCGCCGGCAGCAAGCTTGCCCGCCACGCGCGGCAGCGAACCCATCGGCCGGTGGGCGCCTTTCGGCGGCAGGCACGGAACGCGGCTGAAAATGTCGCTCGCCGATTTGGCGACCTGCTTGACCTTCTCGATCGTTTTCTCGGTGAGGCTCTTTGGCGGCTGCGAACCGTTCCGATCGACGGCGGCCACATTGCCCTGCCCGGACTTCTCTGCCGCCGGCGCATCCTGCTTGACGCTGTCGGATTTCGCAGTGTCAGACTTGGAGGATTCAGACTTGGCGGATTCAGGCTTTGCAGATTCAGGCTTGGCAGATTCAGATTTGGCCTCGTCGGATAATGCCGCCTGCTGTGCGGCCTGCGCGCGAACCGGGGCGATGGCGGCCGGCGCCAGCAACACGAGCGCCGCGATGGCGGATAAAGCCAGCAATGTCGTTCGGAAAAAAGGGCGATGACGACTTTCAAACGTCATAACTTCGAAAACCCTCAATTCTGCTGCGCCGGGTTGAGGTGGGCGGCATCGATCACGAACCGCGACAGCGCCTGTCCGATACAGTTGTGGACGCGCTTTGCAAGCTCAACGCCGTGATATGCGCTAAACAGGTCAAACTCTCCCGACTCGGCCCAGTGCTGCATGATGGCGAAACGGTCGAACAGCGGCACGTCATGCTGCTGCGCAACGACCCGCATATTATCCAGATATGGCGGCGCAGATATCATCGTTTCGGTGCGCGGACTATACTGCGGATTGATTAAAATCACGTCGGCTCCGGCCTCTTGCAGCGCAACAACGCCCTCGCCGAGCGCGGTGCGAAAGTCCTCCGTATCGACGGACCGTACGGCATCGACCGTGCCGGTTTGCCAGATCACCAGGGTCGGCTTCTTACCTTCCATTAACTTCGGCAAACCGGGGACTATTTCCCCGGCGGTCATCTTGGCCAGTATTTCCACCGACAGGTTGACCGCGACCGACGGCCATTTCTCCTTCAGCGCGGCCTGCAGTCGGGCTGGATAGGCGGCCGTCTCCGAGCTGTTCACCGGCGAGCTGATGGTCGAAGAGCGGCTGCCGATGACCAGAATATCGAGCGAGCGCTTGCTTTTGACGGCGTCCTCGACTTTCGGAAGGGCGCTTTCGCTGGCGAGCAAATAGTCCGGAACCTCGCAGCTTTCGGAAGCAGGCGTCTCCTCGGCGCGCGCAGGCGCCGCGGTCAGAAAACCGGCCAGCACGATCAGGCCCAGGACAAGTCCCGAGTAGGACTTCATGCCCCCCCTCCCGCCATATCGGCGTTGCCGACCGCGCCCTTGCTCCGGGATCCACTCTTGTCGGCATTGTGTTTGTACCACGAAAACACCCAGGCCGCGGCCGACATGACCAGAATTCCGGAAATACTGATAACAAAGTGCAACCCGGCGCCCCCCGAAAGCTCCGCCAGCAGGAAATGGCCGGCGAACGCCAGGAACACGCCGAGGCAGAAAATCTCCAGCGAGTGCTGGCCGCACAGGATCAGGGGCCGCAGCCAGGGCGACCTCAATCCCGGCCAGTCCTTAGGCAGGAAGCGCACGGTAATGGCGGCCAGCGCCAGGAAATGCGCAAACCTCAGCACGTCAAGATCGGTCTTGCTGATCGGATACATCCACTGCTCGAGCCGGCGCGGCATCAGATAGCCGAGCTGCGGCCAGTACCATGTCAGCGTGACAAAGAACGCGAACAGCAAATAGGCGACGCAGAGCCATAATGTGATCCGCGAAGACAGAATCCGCGACATGCGCTCTGCGCCGCCCTGCGCACACCAGGCGCCGAACACGAACAACAATTGCCAGGCGAAGGGATTGAACACCCAGACGCCGTTTGGATAGGCCGACAGATGGAGGTCGAATTGCCAGGTGGCGGCATAGAGGGCGACCGACAGACCGAGCGTGAGGTCGGGGCTCCGCTTGATCAGCCATAGGATGAGAGGAAGAAAGAGCATCAGCACGATGTAGAGCGGCAGCACGTCCATGTTGACGGGTCGAAATCTCAGGAGCAGCGCCTGGACGATGGTGATGTCCGGCTGCTTGAGAAAATCCATGATGCCCATTTCTTCGCTGTAGAGCGGATTCTCGAAGCTGGTGGCAACGTAGGAGATTTCGGCAAGAAAGATCGTGAACAGGAACACGTGCGCGACATAAATCTGCCAGACCCGCCGCAAGATGCGCGCGGTCGCGACCACGAAGCCGGCCTCGCGCATCGCGCGGCCATAGACGAACGCCGCCGTATAACCGGAAATGAAAATGAAGATTTCAGTGGCGTCGCTGAATCCGTAGTTGCGGATCGTGAGCCAGGTCAAAAGATTGGGCGGCAAATGATCGATAAAGATCAGCCACAAGGCGAGCCCCCGGAACAGATCGAGCCGCAGCTCGCGTTCCCCGCTTGCCGGCACCGCGATCGCCGGTGCCACGGGCGCAAGCGCGATCAAGCCCGCCTCAGCGAGCGGTGATCCGGCAATTCGATCGGCTACCGAGGTCATCCGACACCGTCTTGGGCAGGCGGCCCAACGGGCTGGCTGCGCGGGAAGATTGTATAGGCCTGCGCGCTGCAAGCAAGTTACGTCGCTAGTGGTTATCGTCCGCGCCCTAGGCGAGAACTGTGGTGAAACGACGATTGGAACTAAAGGAAGATGCGCAGCCCCCGCCGGCCGCGGCAATTGGTTCTGAGCGGACTATTGGATATGATATCGCATGATTTCGAAAGAACAGCCTCCCCATGTACCGCGCCGTCACCCGTCATATCGAAGTCACCGTTGAACCGAACTTCATGCCCGAGCGCTCCTCGGTCGAAAACCGCCAATATTTCTGGTCCTATACCATCGTCATCACCAATTCGGGCACCGAGACCGTGCAACTGCGCACACGGCACTGGATCATTACCGATGCGACGGGGCGCAAGCAGGAGGTCCGCGGCGAGGGAGTGGTAGGCGAGCAGCCGGTTTTGGCGCCGGGCGAACGCTTCGAATACACCTCCGGCGTGCCGCTCCCGACCGCATCGGGTTTCATGACCGGCCGCTACCAAATGGTGAGCGAGAGTGGCGAGAAGTTCGAGATCGACGTGCCGACCTTCTCGCTCGACAGCCCCGACAAAGGGCGGGTGTTGAATTGACGAGCTTTACATATGGCGCTTTGCCTGGTCGTCCCTGCGAACGCAGGGACGAAGCATTCCTTCGCGATGACGGCGGAGTGTGGCGGCGCAGTGCCTCACGTCCCCTAGTCCACACCCGCCTCAAGCGGCGTGAATTGATAGACCGACGAGCAGAATTCGCAGGTCACCACCACCTTGCCGTCTTTGACCATCTCGGCGCGGTCCTGCGGCGCGAAGCTCTTGAGCATGGAAGACACCGCCCCGCGCGAGCAGGAGCATTGCGCGCGCAAAGGCAAAGGCGCGAATACGCGCACCCCGCGCTCGTGAAAAAGCCGATAGAGCAGCCGCTCGCCCGACAAATCCGGATCGATCAGTTCGACGTCCTCGATCGTGCCGATCAGCGACTGACCCTCGATCCAGGCGTCGTCCTCCTCGACGGTGTGGGCAACGGTGCCCTCCGGCGCGTCGCCGGGATGCAGATCGGCCTGCCGCGCGCGCTCCGGCGCCTTGGGAAGGAATTGCAGCAGCATCCCGCCGGCGCGCCAGCGATGCCGCGGGCCGTCGCTGCCGCCACGCCATTCCTCGCCCACCGCAAGGCGCACCCGCGTCGGAATCTGTTCGGAGCGCAGGAAATATTCATGCGCGGCATCCTCCAGAGAGCCACCATCAAGCGCCACCAGCCCCTGATAGCGGCTCATGTCCGGCCCCTGATCGATGGTCATGGCGAGGTGGCCTCGGCCGAGCAGCGCGCCGGAATCCTGCCCCGCCTTGAGCCGCCTTGCGTCGAAGCGCGCATAGGCGCGCAAGCGATCGGGCGCTTTTAGATCGACGATCAGAAACGACACCGGACCATCGGTCTGGGTCTGCAGGATGAAGCGGCCATCGAATTTCAGGGACGAGCCGAGCAGCGTCGTGAGCACGATGGCTTCGCCGAGCAGTTTGGCGACCGGCGGCGGGTAATCGTGCTTGGCCAGGAGGTCGTCGAGCCCAGGACCGAGCCGGGTCAGGCGGCCGCGCAGATCAAGCGGGGCGACCTCGAACGGCAGCACCGCGTCATCGACCGGAACCGGCGACGGCGCGCGCACGGGCGTGTCCTGAATTCGCATGTCGGGGGATTGTGAAGTCATGGCGCTCTATCTGGGGTCTCGACCTGCGCGGCGAAAGGGGCTTGAGGGACGCAAAGATATCTCGGCGAGTCGTCCCCGCGCACGCGGGGACCCATAACCACAGACGGTAATTTGTTTCGAAAGATGTCAGCCATATCGTAGGAAACGAGAGACCACGCGGTATGGGTCCCTGCTTTCGCACGGACGACAAGCACCAGCCACTTACCCCGCCGTCTCGAAACACCACGCCAGAATCCCCTTCTGCACGTGCAGGCGATTTTCGGCCTCGTCGAACACCGCCGATTGCGGACCGTCGATCACCTCGTCGGTGACTTCGTCGCCGCGATGGGCGGGCAGGCAATGCATGAACAGCGCGTCGGGTTTCGCAAGCGACATCAGCCGCGCGTTGATCTGATAGGGCCTGAGCAGATTGTGGCGGTGCTCGCCGTCCTTGTCGCCCATCGAGAACCAAGTGTCGGTGACAACGCAATCGGCGCCGCGCACGGCGGCTTCCGGATCGTTGCCGAGTACGATCGGCGCTTGGGTAGCCTTGATCCAGTCCCGCATCGTCTTGTTGGGCGCAAGCTGCGGCGGGGTTGCGACGTTCAGCGTGAACTTGAACCGCTCCGCCGCATGCGCCCAGGACGCCAGCACGTTGTTGTCGTCGCCGCTCCAGGCCACCGTGCGGCCCGTGATCGGACCGCGATGCTCCTCGAAGGTCATCAGATCGGCCATCACCTGGCAGGGATGCGAGCGCCGCGTCAGCCCGTTGATGACGGGCACGGTGGCATGCGCCGCCAGTTCCAGCAGCGCCTCGTGGTTGAGAATGCGGATCATGATGGCATCGACATAGCGCGACAGCACGCGCGCGGTATCGGCGATGGTCTCGCCGCGGCCGAGCTGCATTTCCGCGCCGGTCAGCATGATCGATTCACCGCCGAGCTGGCGCATGCCGACGTCGAACGACACCCTCGTGCGGGTCGACGGCTTTTCGAAAATCATCGCCAGCGTCTTGCCTTGAAGCGGCTGCTTCGGCTTCTCGCCTCCGCTTTTCTGCGCCTTCAGCTTCGCCTTCATGGCGACGCTCGCTTCAAGCATGTTGCGCAGCTCCTTGGTCGGAAGCTCGTTGAGGTCAAGGAAATGGCGCAGCGCCTTGCTCATCGGACTGCCGCCTGCTTCGACTGAGCGGCGGAGATGGCCGCGCAGGCGCGATCGAGCCGCTGCACACCCTCTTCGATCTCCGCCTCGGTGACAATCAGGGGCGGCAACAGCCGCACGACATTCTCGCCGGCGCCGACCGTGAGCAAACACTGCCCGCGCAGCGCCGTCACCAGATCGGCCGAGGGCACCACCGCCTTCACGCCGATCAATAATCCTTCGCCGCGCACCTCTGAAAGCACGCCCGGGTGACGATCGACCACCGAAGCAAGCTTCTGCTTCAACGAGAGCGACATCTTCTGCACGTGGTCGAAGAAGCCCGGCTTTTGCATCACGTCCAGCACGGCATTCGCGGCGGCGACCGCCAGCGGATTGCCGCCGAAGGTCGAGCCGTGCGAGCCCGGCGTCATGCCGGCGGCGGCGTCAGCGGTTGCCAGACAAGCGCCGATCGGGAAGCCGCCGCCGAGCGCCTTTGCCAGCGGCATCACGTCCGGCACGACGCCAAGGCGCTTATAGGCGAACAGATCGCCGGTGCGGCCCATCCCCGTCTGCACCTCGTCGAAGATCAACAACAGACCGCTGTCGTCACAGAGCTGACGCAGCGCCTTGTAGAAGGCATGGGGTGCGGCGCGCACGCCGCCTTCGCCCTGCAGCGGCTCGATCAGGATGCCGGCGGTCTGCGGGCCGATCGCGCGTTTGACCGCGTCGAGATCGCCGAGCCCGACCTGATCGAAGCCGTCCACCGGCGGGCCAAAACCCTCAAGATATTTGGCCGCGCCCGTGGCCGCCAGCGTCGCCAGCGTGCGTCCGTGAAACGCGCCCTCGAAGGTGACGACCCGGTAGCGCTCGGGGCGGCCCTTGGCGGCTTGATACTTGCGTGTGATCTTGATCGCGCATTCCATCGCCTCGGCGCCCGAGTTGGCGAAAAACACGAAATCGGCGAAGCTCGCCTCGCACAGCCGCGCCGCGAGCCGCTCGCCATCGGGGCTCTTGAACAAGTTCGACATGTGCCAGAGCTTCGTCGCCTGTTCCTGCAGGGCGGCGACCAGGTGCGGATGGCAGTGGCCAAGCGCATTCACCGCAACGCCTGAAGTGAAATCGAGATAACGCTCGCCATTGGTTGCAATCAGCCACGCGCCTTCGCCGCGCTCGAAGCCGAGATCGACCCTGGCGAATACAGGAAGCAGATGCGACGCAGCGCTCGTGGTCATGGCAATGGTATCACTGGGTTCGAACCGGCCGTGGGTAGCGCGCATTGGCGCGGTCGCATCGACGACCAATCCCGGAAAACAAAACGTGCCGCCTTTTCGGGGCAGCACGTGGGAACTATTCTATGCGCGGAGATAAGTGTCAACCGGCCGCAAGCGGCTAACTACGTAAAGATACGGTATCGCAAGCGCAGCGATGCAAGCCCTATTTGATGGAACATGTGGACGCATTCGCGCGGACTCTTGCGCGGGAGTCACGCCATATTGTAGCTTCTCTCCCGTCGGGTACGACATCTCGTGCGGTAGTACTGATCCTCTAAGTCGCTGGTGGTAGGCGTAAACGTCCGGGTGAGCTTTTCGCGCCCGGCGAGGGCTAAGGGATTCTGCCGGAAGGGATTTTTAAGACGATTGGCACCGCAGCGCCACTCCGAAACCGGCCGGCGCCACGCGAAGGAAAGAGCGCAATGACGGTATTGACCTGGTCTGACGATCGCGTCGAACAATTGAAGAAACTCTGGGAAGCCGGGCTGTCGGCCAGCCAGATTGCGGCAGAGCTCGGAAATGTGACCCGAAATGCGGTAATCGGCAAAGTCCACCGGCTGGGCCTTTCCGGCCGCGCCAAGAGTCCTTCTTCGGCGGCACCCCGTCAGCGCAAGGCCCGCCCGGCCCAGCACATGATGCGGGTGTCGCGTCCGGTCTCGCGCGGCAACACCGCGCTGGCGCATGCCTTCGAGGTCGAGCTGGAGCCGGATCCGATCGCCTATGACAATGTGGTGCCGATGAGCCAGCGGCTGTCGCTGCTCGAGCTGAACGAGGCCACCTGCCACTGGCCGATCGGCGATCCCTCCAGTTCGGAATTCTTTTTCTGCGGCGGCAAGGCGCTGCCCAGCTTGCCCTATTGCGCGCATCACTCGCGGATCGCCTATCAGCCCGCCGGCGACCGCCGCCGCCAGCCGCCGAAGACGACGCGGTAGGTCACATGTCCCGCACGCGGTGCGGCGTCCTTCACGCCGCTCCGCAGAGCCGGGCTCTCTCTCGCCGTATCGGATAAAGTGTAGACCCCGGATCAGCAGCGCACCGCTTGCGCGGCTTGCGCAGCGTCCGGGGAACGCCCGCCCGCAATCACTCCACCTTCGCAAACCGATCGTCGAGCGCGTAGCCGGCGCCGCGCACGGTGCGGATCGGGTCCTGCTCGCGGCCGGGGTTGAGCAGTTTGCGCAGCCGGCCGATATGCACGTCGACGGTGCGCTCGTCGATATAGATGTCGCGGCCCCAGACGCTGTCGAGCAATTGCTCGCGGCTGAACACGCGGCCCGGATGTTCCAGGAAGAATTCGAGCAAGCGGTATTCCGTCGGCCCCAGATCGACCGGACGGCCGGAGCGGGCGACGCGGCGCTTTTCGCGGTCGAGTTCGATGTCGCCGTAGGTGAGCACGGTGGCAAGCCGTTCCGGGCTCGCGCGCCGCAACAACCCCCTCACCCGCGCCAGCAATTCCGGCACCGAGAACGGCTTGACGATGTAATCGTCGGCACCCGTCGCCAGACCCCTGACCCGCTCGCTTTCCTCGCCGCGCGCGGTCAGCATGATGATCGGCAACTGCCGCGTCTCCGGCCGCGCCCTCAAGCGCCGGCACAGCTCGATGCCGGAAAGGCCCGGCAGCATCCAGTCGAGCACGATCAGGTCGGGAACCCGCTCCTTCAGGCGGGTGTCGGCGTCGTCGCCACGACCGACCGTTTCGACGTCATAGCCTTCGGCGTCGAGGTTGTAGCGCAACAGCGTCGTGAGCGCCTCCTCGTCTTCCACCACCAGAATGCGTGCGCTCATATGCGTAGCTTTCTCTCGTGTTTGGGACACGTCTTCTTCATGCGAAACGCCCTACCCTTCGCGTGAAAACGGTCATCTTGGTTTGACGCGTTTTCTTCACGCGAACCGGTTTCCCACTTCGCTCGAAAACGCTCTCCTTAGTTTCCGGGTACAGTTGTGGCAAAGGTCGTCATGTCGCCCTTCGGGCGCTTGTCGAGTATTTGCTGGCCTTCGATCATGTAGAACACGGTTTCCGCGATATTGGTGGCATGATCGCCGATCCGCTCGATGTTCTTGGCGCAGAACATCAGATGGATGCAAAAGCTGATATTGCGCGGATCTTCCATCATGTAGGTCAGAAGCTCGCGGAACAGCGAGGTGCAGATGGCGTCGACCTCCTCGTCGCCCTTCCACACCGACATCGCCGCCGGCAGATCGTGCGCGGCATAGGCGTCGAGCACGGATTTCACCTGCGACTGCACCAGATCGGTCATATGCTCGAGCCCGCGGATCAGCTTGAGCGGCTGGAAATCGCTTTCCAGCGCCGCGACGCGCTTGCCCATGTTCTTGGCAAGGTCGCCGATCCGCTCCAGATCGATGGCCACCCGCATCGCGCCGACGATTTCGCGCAAGTCCACCGCCATCGGCTGGCGCCGGGCGATGGTCAACACCGAGCGCTCCTCGATCAGCCGCTGCAGATTGTCGATCTCGACATCGGCTTCCACCACGCGATTGCCGAGTGCGATGTCGCGGCGGATCAGTGCGTCGACGGAATCCACGATCATGCGTTCGGCGAGACCGCCCATTTCCGCAACCAGCCGGGTCAGTTCCTGGAGATCGCTGTCGAACGCCTTGGCGGTATGTTCTGAAGCCATCTTTTTCCTCCTTAGCCGAAGCGGCCGGTAATGTAGTCCTGGGTGCGTCGATCGTTCGGCGACGTGAAAATCTTGTCGGTCTCGTCGAATTCGATCAGTTCACCGAGGTACATGAACGCCGTACGCTCCGATACTCGGGCCGCCTGCTGCATGTTGTGGGTGACGATCACGATGGTGTAGTCGTCCTTCAACTCGTCGATCAGCTCTTCGATCTTGGCCGTAGAAATTGGATCAAGCGCGGAGCAGGGTTCGTCGAACAGAATCACTTCCGGGCGCACTGCGACGGTACGGGCGATACAAAGCCTCTGCTGCTGACCGCCAGAGAGGCTGAGGCCGTTGGCGTTGAGCTTATCCTTGACCTCATTCCACAGGGCACCTCGTTGCAGAGCCTGTTCAACGCGGCCGTCTACTTCAGATTTGGGCAGCTTCTCGTAGAGACGGACTCCAAAAGCGATGTTTTCGTAGATCGACATCGGGAACGGCGTGGGTTTTTGGAAGACCATTCCTATCCGGGCCCTCAGCAAATTGAGGTCCAGTCCGGGGGCGAGAATGTCTTTGCCTTCAAGGAACACCTGACCTTCGGCACGCTGGCCCGGATAAAGATCATACATGCGGTTAAGAACGCGAAGGAGCGTGGACTTGCCGCAGCCGGACGGGCCGATAAAGGCCGTAGCCATGTTGGCATAAAGCGGAAGACTGACAGCCTTGAGTGCCTTTGTCTCACCGTAATAAAAATTGAGGTTTCGGATCGCTATCTTCTCTTTAGGCATGGAGCTGTCCACCAATTGCGGCCCCGCGGCGGCTGTGGTCTTTGCGGTTACGGCGTTCATGATGCTTTCCTCGTTGCCGCCAGAGAACGGGCGGTAACGCTCATAGCCAGCACCGCAAGCGTAATAATAAGTGCTCCAGTCCAGGCCAGATCCTGCCAGTCCTTGTATGGGCTAAGCGCGAATTGAAAAATGACGGACGGCAAACTCGCCATCGGCGCATTCAGGTTCGTGCTAAAAAATTGATTGTTAAGAGCGGTAAACAGCAGCGGCGCGGTTTCTCCGCTGATGCGCGCAATGGCGAGCAGCAGTCCTGTGATTATCCCGGCTCGCGCCGCGCGATAGGCGATCTGCCTAATCATAAGCGATCGCGGCAAGCCGATCGAAGCCGCAGCTTCCCGCAACGTATCGGGGACTAACGTGAGCATGTCCTCTGTGGTTCGGACCATAACCGGGACCACAAGCACGGAAAGGACAACGGCGCCGGCTATTCCCGAAAAATGGCCCATGGGCCGAACCATGACATAATAAATGAACAGGCCGACCACAATCGATGGCGCGCTCAGCAGGATATCGTTGATGAAACGAACCACGCTGGTGAGGTTGGAATGGCGGCCGTATTCGGCCATGTACGTTCCGGCGAGGATGCCTATCGGAGCGCCGATCAGAATCGCCAATGCCGTCATGATCAGGCTGCCGACAATGGCGTTGAGAAGTCCGCCGACCGCTCCGGGTGGGGGCGTCATTTCGGTGAAGACGCGAAGCGAAAGCCCGCTAAATCCTTGCCAAAACAACACCCCGAGAATCAGCGCCAGCCACGTGAGACCAACGAACGTCGCACTATAGGATGCAATGGCGGCGAGTACATTGCGGCGGCGCCGCTTGGCGTAAAGCGAGGCATCCATCAGGCGATCCTCCGCTCGATCCGGAGCAGCAAGTACCGCGCGACCGCAAGTACGATGAAGGTTATGACGAAAAGGATAAGACCGAGCGCGATCAGCGAGGACGTATAGAGATCGCCAACGGCTTCCGTGAATTCGTTGGCAATTGTCGCTGAGATCGTGGTGCCGGGCGCAAGCAGGGAAGTTGTGATCTTGTGCGCATTACCGATGACGAACGTAACCGCCATCGTCTCGCCGAGTGCGCGTCCAAGGGCCAACATCACTCCGCCAATGACGCCGATGCGCGTGTACGGCAGTACGACGTAACGCCAGACTTCCCATTGAGTCCAGCCCAGCCCGTAGGCCGCTTCCTTTAGCACTGGCGGAACCGCATCGAACACGTCTCGCGAGATCGAAGTGATGAACGGCAATACCATGATTGCCAGTATGAGACTGGCGGTCAGAATGCCGATGCCAAAAGGAGGACCGGCAAACAGCGCGGAAAGCACGGGTATATTCTCGAAAGCTGCAATCAGCGGTGGCTGAAGATATTGCTGGAGGAAAGGCGCAAATACGAACAGGCCCCAGATTCCGTAAATGATGCTGGGAATGCCGGCCAGAAGTTCGATCGCAATTCCGATCGGGCGGCGCAGCCACATCGGGCAAAGTTCGGTCAGAAACATCGCGATCATCAGCCCGAGCGGCACCGCAATCAGCATGGCGATCAACGATGTAACAATCGTGCCGTAAATCGGCGCGAGCGCTCCAAATTTTTCGGTGACGGGGTTCCAGCTCTGAGCCGTGAGGAAACCAAACCCGAATTCTTGGAACGCCGGTAGGGCCCCCATAAAGAGCGATACGATCACACCGCCCAAAACCACCAACACAAATATAGCTGCGGTCTTCGTAATGCGGTGGAAGACGATGTCGCCGATCCGGAGCCTGTTCAGTACCTTGGCCCGCTCAGCCACATCCTGCACGCTCACCCCGGTCTCCTGCAAAGCCACATCGACCACGCTGCGCCTCCAAATGCTCTTACCGAAATCAAAAACCCGTCGGCCGAACTCGATCAGCCTTCGAATGCCGGAGCGGGGATGCGTTGCTCCCCGCTCCAGTTGACCTCAGTTCGACGCGGAAAACAGCGCCTTGCCGCTATCGTCCTTGATTTCGGCGGTCCACATCTTTTGGATGGCAGTCACGACCTTGTCCGGCATTGGTACGTAGTCCAGTTCCTCGGCCATTTTAGAGCCCTTCTTGTAGGCCCACGCGAAGAACTTCAGCGCTTCGGTCGCCGCGGCAGGATCTTGCGGCTGCGTGTGGATCAGGATGAACGTAGCGCCTGCGATCGGCCAAGATGCGGCGCCGGGCTGATCGGTCAGGATGACGTAGTAGTGGTCGGCCTTTTCCCAATCGGCATTCGCGGCCGCCGCCTGGAACGCCTCCGCACTGGGCTCCACGGCCTTTCCGTCCTTGTTGATCATGCTGACCGAGGTCATCTTGTTTTGCTTGGCGTAGGCATATTCGACGTAGCCGATGGCGCCCTTGGTATTGCTGACATTTGCCGCCACGCCTTCGTTGCCTTTCGCACCGATGCCGGCCGGCCATTCGACCGAGGTGTTAGCGCCGACCTTCGATTTCCAATCCGCGCTCGCCTTCGAGAGGTAGTCGGTCCAGATGAAGGTGGTGCCGGAACCGTCCGAGCGATGAACTACAACAATCGGCTGCTTGGGAAGCTTCGCCGAGGGATTCAACTTGGCAATTGCCTCGTCGTCCCATGACTTGACGTCGCCGAGGAAAATCTTGGCGAGAGTTGCGCCGTCAAGCTTGAGGTCGCCGGACTTGATGCCTTCGAGATTGACCACCGGCACGTCTCCGCCCACGACGGTCGGGAATTGAACGAGTCCGGATTTGGCCAGGTCCGCCGGCTTCAGGGGCATGTCGGAGGCGCCGAAAGTCACGGTCTTGGACTGGATTTGCTTGATGCCGCCGCCCGAACCGATCGACTGATAGTTCATGCCGTTACCGGTTTCCTTTTTATAGGCATCGGCCCATTTGGCGTAGATCGGGTATGGGAACGTCGCGCCCGCGCCTGAGATATCCAACGCGCGAACGGGTAATGTCGAAGCGGCCACAATGCCGGCAGCAACAAGGGTTTTGAGGAAATTCACGGGCTTTCTCCATGATGAGCGGGGCGCCATGCAGGACCGATTGCGCTCCGAGGCCGCTTCTATAGAGAGGCGTCGTAGACCTAATATTGCAGTTACATGACAGTTAGATGACGGACCGCATACCTACCTTGATACCTTCCTTAACCTTTCGGTAAGTTGGGCCTTCCTTAGCTGGGTGATTTTCTTCGCTAAAACGGCAAATCCTTACTCGTGACGAACGGCGCCTGGCTGATCGCCAGGACGGCTCCGATCAAGATTCCGGCCGTAACGATGCCGGGGTTTTTGCCTGGGGGAAACACGCCGTAAAAGTAGCGCCGTTTTTCAGCACGCTTTCGATCAAAAGCCGGCCGCGATGACGGTTAACAATATGTTTGACAAGGGATAGTCCAAGCCCGGTTCCGCCTTGCGCGCGGCTGTCGCCGACATCCACCCGATAGAAGCGTTCGGTGAGCCGCGGCAGATGTTCAGGTGCGATGCCCGGACCGAAATCGCGCACCACTACCCGCACCTCGGGCATACCTTCGCCCGACACCGCAATGGTCAGGGAGACATTGACCTTGCCGCCCGAGGCGCCATATTTCAGCGCGTTCTCGACCAGGTTCTCGAACAGCCGCAGTAATTCCTCGCGATCGCCCGCGATCCACACCGGCGCGTCAGGCAGGTCGATGTCGATCTCGACCTGGCGTTCGCGCGCCAGCGGCTCAAGCCCATCGACGACCTGGCGGATGATCGTCACAATATCGACCAGCGTATCCGGGCGGACATGGGCGGAAAGTTCGACCCGCGACAGCGACAACAGATCGTCGATCAGTCTCGCCATCCGCGTCGCCTGGATGTGCATGATGCCAAGGAAGCGCTCGCGCGCCTTGGCGTCGTCCTTGGCCGGCCCCTGCAGGGTATCGATAAAGCCCGACAGCGCCGCCAGCGGGGTGCGCAATTCATGGCTGGCATTGGCGACGAAATCGGCGCGCATCTCCTCGACCCGGCGCAACGGCGTCTGGTCGTGGAAGGTCATCAGCATGCACTTGTCGGTGCCGCCGAACAGCGTCGGCACCGGGACCGGGGTGATGATCAGTTCCATCCAGCGATCGACCGGCACGTGATCGAGATAGGTCGCTCGCCTTGCTTCCGTGGTCGCGATGGCTTCGCGCAGCGCGGTGATGATCTCGGGCGATCGCAGCGCAAACTGGGCGAGCTCGTTCTTGCGCAGAGCCGGCGCGAGCTGCGCTGCCGCCGCGTTGAGGTGGATGACCCGGCCGGCGCGATCGAGCAAAACGGCCGGATCCGGCATGCCGGCAACGATGGCGCTGACGGCGGCGGTTTCTACCGGATTGACCCCGCGGACATCTTCCCGAGAGGCCGTAGCATCGTGCAACCGCCACGGCACCAACGCGGCGGCAGCGATGCACAGGAAAATGATGGCGGCGCGCAGCGGAGATAATTCGCCAAATACCACCACCACCGCCAACGCCAGACCGGCGGCGAGCAGAACGATCGCCGAATGCCTCAATCGGTCGGGCCACGGCGAAAAAAAGGAAGAAGGAGTATCGTCAATAGCCATCAGGCCAGCTCTCATCCGCTCGGGTCGTCACGTCAGGAGCCGGCATCTCCACGCTCTCGAACGTAGACGGCTTCATGTTGCGGCTCCACAGATGCTCCGGGTTTCCCCCGCTGTCGGAGGCGTTTCATCCGGGTACCCAGTATAACCTCCCGAAACGTCAGTAAGATTACAGATATGATGAAGGGTGCAATATAATAGAGCACGCGAAACAATAGCATCCCGGCGAGCAAATCCTCCCGGTCCATTTGCCACAGGCCGACCAGCATGGCGGCGTCGAACACCCCCAACCCGCCGGGGGAATGGCTGGCAAAGCCGAGCAGCGTCGCCGAGACGAAAATCACCGCGACCACGACGAAGCCGAGATTGGGTTCGTCCGGCACCATCTCGTACATCGCCAGCGCACAGAAGCCGAGATCGACGATACCGATCACGATCTGCAGCAGCGTCAGCGGTCCACCCGGCAGCACCACCGTCCACGGCCCGCGGCCGACATTGCGCGGCTGCATCCAGACCCAGATCACATACGCCACCAGCGCGACGATGATTGCGACCGCCACCACGCGGTTCAGCCACGGCGGAAGCTGATCGATCGCTGCGGCGGCTTCCGGATGATAGGCGATCCCGAGCCCCAGCACGGCGGCATTGCCGAGCCAGAAGGTGAGGCCCGCGATGAAGCAGATC
>DATGGY010000134.1:0-22707 GCA_035308285.1 Bradyrhizobium sp.
ATCCGAGGGGGCAGCAAACTGGGTTGCTCACGGCTATCGCCGCTCTTGAATGCATGATTCGTCATAGGCCGAATCGTACACCAACTCTCAAAAATGCCGAGTTCTTGCCCAGCCTCGTCGGGTGGCAGATCGTAGCGATGGGTTGAGCGCTTTCCGCGAAACCCATCGCCGTCGTTCGAACCATGATGACTACCGCTTCGCTTCACTATCCTGCGCGCTGACGACCGTGAAACGGGACTTTCGAGATATCCCAGAAACCGGACATTCTCAGTGCTCGCCGGCATGTCTCAAAGGGTGCCAACATGCAGTCATTCGCAAGGCCGATCGCGCTGGGCCTATCGCAGTCCCGCTTTGCGCAAGCCTTCGAGGAACTTCGCCATCGGTCCCGGCGTGTAAGGCACGTTGCGCTCGATCCAGGCAATCGAATTATCCGGATGCAATTCTTGTAGTCGCGCGAGGGCTACGCGGGCATCATCAATTCGACCCGCCTGGGCCAGGCTGGCGACGTAAATTCGATGACCGTTGGTCAATTCGAATCGTTGTTGAATGGCTTTGCGGCCGAAGCCGATGGCTTCCGCGTAGCGGCTCGCCTGATAGTGAGCAGCAGCCAGGGCCGCATTGAGCAACGCGTTCTGCGGATCGTGCGGGCTCATTCGGATGGCTTGCTCAATGTGGTTTATGGCCTGATCGGATCGGCCGTCAAAGGCGAGCGCGCAGCCGAGAAAGCCGTGGGCGGCGGCGAAGTTTGGATTAAGATCGAGCGCGCGCTGAAACTCTTCGGCCGCCTCGTCGGTACGCCGCCTGGTGAATGCCACGAAACCCAAGGCAAGATGCGCCCATGGGTCGCTGTCGTCCAGTTCCACCGCCCGCGCGGCGAGGTTCGCGGCCAGCGCGACTTGCGGCTCCATCATGTGCCACCCGCCTTGCCGTGACACCAGCAACACAAAGGCCAACATACTCTGAGCCGGCGCGTAGAAGGGGTGTCGTTGAACGACCTGCTCAAATAGTGCGATTGCGGCTTGGCTCTCGTCCTTGGTCAATCGCCAAAACAGAGAGTTGGCTCGGATCAGCATGTCCCAGGCATCGAGGTCTTCTGGCGAGCGGTTTTGCGAACGGATGCCTTCGGCCTCCAGCAGTTTAGGCTCAATTGCGGCCACAACCTTCTTGGTGATCTCGTCCTGGAGCGCAAAAACGTCGGTCAGGTCGCGATCGTAGCGATCGGCCCAGAGGTGCTTGCCGGTCGCAGCGTCGATCAGCTGGGCGGTGACGCGCACGCGGCTGCCGCCCTTGCGGACGCTCCCCTCCAGGACGTAGCGCACCCCGAGTTCGTGCCCGACCTGGCGTATGTCGACGACCCTGCCTTTGTACGTGAACGAGGAATTGCGGGCGATCACAAAAAACCAGCGCAATTTGGATAAGCCTGTGATGATGTCTTCGCAAATGCCGTCGGCGAAATAATCCTGTTCCGCGTCGCCGCTCATGTTGGAGAAGGGAAGGACGGCAATCGAGGGCCTATCCGGGAGCGGCAATGCGAACCTTGGTTGTTTCGCCGCAACACCTTTCGCCGCTACTCCGGACTCTTGCTCTTCGCGCACTGCGCCGACAAAGCGAATGCCCTTGCGCAAGGCGGTGCGGATCAATCGCTGATCTTCACCATTGTCGCCGATCGCGGTTCGGGCCGCATTGATGCGGCTCGCCAGCGTTGACTCCGAAACGATCCGCCCGTTCCAAACCGCCGCCAGCAAGTCGTCCCGGCTCACCATTCGATCGCGGTTTCGAATCAGGAACTCCAACAGGTCGAAGACCTGGGGCTCCACAGAGCGCAACTCCCCCTCACGGCGCAGCTCGCGTCGATCCGTGTCAATTGAACAATTATCAAATGAAAATAGCAGCTTAGGTACCCCACTGATCGTTAGGCCGGTGAGTGCCTGCGGCAATATGATATAGCAAAATCAAGCCGGCCTGAATGCAAATGGATGCTGTCTAAAGGCGGCCTCAAAGCACTGCATCGAGCGTGCTGGCATCGTTTGTGGCTACCTGCATCTGGCGTGGAGACGGGAGGGCTACCTTATGAGCATCGCGGAACACGTTTCATTTACCGAATCGACGAGCAGCACGACCGAAATAAAGCGCGTCGTTGTGTCAAGCGTCATCGGCACGGCGGTCGAGTGGTACGACTTTCTGGTCTACGGCACGGCGACCGCTTTCGTATTCAACAAGCTGTTTTTTCCACTGTCCGATCCGGCGCTGGGCATCATAGCCGCTTTCGGCACCTACGCCGTCGGTTTTCTGGCCCGGCCTTTGGGCGCCGCTATCTTTGGACATTTTGGCGATCGGGTCGGCCGCAAGGCGATGCTGGCGATGACCATTATCATCATGGGGCTTGGTACGTTCCTGATCGGCCTTCTTCCCACTTACGACCAGATCGGCATCGCCGCACCTATCCTGCTTGTTCTCCTGCGCCTGCTTCAGGGCATCGGCCTTGGCGGCGAATGGGGCGGAGCTGTACTGATGGTCGTCGAGAATGCACCCGCCAGAAACCGCGGACTTCTCGGGTCGATGGTTCAGATTGGTTGGCCGATCGGGAATCTCGCCGCAATCGGCATATTTGCGGCGCTCTCACAGGTGCCCGATTCAGATTTCCTCGCCTGGGCCTGGCGCATTCCGTTCCTGATCAGCATCGTTCTAGCGGGCGTCGGTCTTTATATCCGTCTGCAACTCGAAGAGACACCGGTCTTCCGAGAGATCGAAGCCAAGAACGAGGTGGCCAGACTGCCGCTGGTCGAAATCCTGACCCGGCATCGTCGCTCGTTTTTCACGGCCGTCGGACTGAAGCTCTCGGAGGTCAGCTACGCGATTATCGTCGGCGTTTTTGCTATCAGTTACGTCACTGGCCATCTCGCTATGCCGCGGAACGTAATCATCAACGCCATTCTTCTTTCTGCCGTCGTGGCACTCTTGATAATCCCGGTTTTCGGCTGGCTCTCCGACAAGATAGGCCGCAAGACGATGTTCTATGCGAGTTGCCTGTTCGCGATGGCCTTCGCCTTCCCGCTGTTCTGGCTGCTCGATACCAAGGACCCGCTGATCATCACACTAACGGTCGTCACGGCCATCACCTTCGGGCAAATGGTGGGGTTCTCCGTCGGCGCGCCTTTGTATTCCGAACTATTTGCGGCGCGGCTGCGCTACAGCGGCGCTTCGCTTGGCTTCCAAGTCGGCGCGGCCATAGGCGGTCTCACCCCGTTTGCGGCGGCGACCTTCATGGCATGGACCGGAGGTGCCACGTGGCCGATCTCGATCTACTTGATCGTGGTCGCCTTCATCACCTTAATCGCCACGATGGCAGCTCCTGAAACGACCGGCAAAGCATTGGGTTGACGAACAACTAGGCTCGATATTTTTATGTCAGCACGGGGACCGTCGGTAAAACCCCCTACGTGGCTCAGATGTTGAGCTATCGCTTCACGTAACGAATGGCCGGAGGGCGCATGGTGCCGCCATCATCTGCGATCAAGCATCTCGAGACTGATGAACTTGCGAGAACCGCGGCGATGGATTTTGCGCGCCGTCTCGTCCCGCACTGGCAGGAGGCACTCGGGACTGAGTTGCTCGGCGCTTACGTCATCGGCAGCGCGGCCCATGCCGGGTTCAACTGGCGCTATAGCGACCTCGATATCGCGCTCGTCACGGCGGCGGGACTGTCCCCATCGGCACACGATCGCTTGCGAAGCGAGGCCGTCGCGCTGTCTGTAGATTGGGGATCCAAGGTTTCGGTGTTCTGGACCAATCGTCACTTTTCTCTCGGCCGATTTCCGCCGCTGGATCGCATCGACTATCTCGATCACGCGGTTGTGCTGATGGAGCGCGAGTGCATTAGGCCGCCGCGGCCCACGCTGAAAGATGTTCGACAATACCTGCGTGGCAAACCATTTGCGGACTGGGCAGATGGTGCGCGGAACTTTGCGGCCGCCGAAAGGCTTGAGCCGAAGGATCGCAAGGCATATCTGCGGACGCTGCTCTATCCTGGGCGTTTTTGTTACAGTTGGATGACCGGGCTCATGGGCTCGAACGATGACGCTGTAGCGTTTGTGAGCGAAAGACCTCCGGCGCGGCTCAACGTCGGCTTGATCGCACGCGCGCTTGAGTGCCGCCAGACCGCTGCCGATCCCGATGCGCTGTTCTCCGCACGAGGGACGCTGTTGTCGCAAATTGATGCGTGCGCCTCACTTTTCGCGGACGGAGACGATCAACCGCGTTAAGGCTGCACGTCTCGCAGTGGATTTCCGTCGTCGATGGCGCCGGCAAGCGCGCGCATTTTGCATCGGGCTGGGTGCTTATGAGTCCACGCTCTTAATAGAGCGGCGGCACCTGCCCGACCTTCAGCGGGCCGAGATAAACCGCACCGTCAACAAAGCGCAGCGGGAAGGCCCGCGCCTTTTTGCCTTCGAGCACAGCTTCGGTGCCGAGCGCGTTGATGCCGGCGGCGATGCCGACATTGGCGTCTTGCTTGACGGCTTTGCCGAGGCCGGGAAACGCCCGGTCGAGCGCGCCAAGCGCCGCTTCGGAATACGCTATTGGCGCCAAACGCCGCCGTTTCTCCGCCTTAAGCCTCAGAATGGGCTGTGTCGGCTCTCGAACGTCTCCCGACCGCCTCTCACCGTTGCTTGTTTAGGCAATTGAGGCGTAATCTGCGGCTATGAAGCAGCCAATTGTCTCACGTAGCATCGACGTGATGGGCGGCACTGCCGTGTTCCACGGGACGCGAGTTCCCGTGCAAACCCTGCTCGATTACCTAGAGGCGGGCGAATCGATCGATGATTTTCTCGAGGGGTTCCCGTCCGTGTCGCGAGAGCATGTCATCGCTTTCCTGGAGGAAGCGAAGGACCGAGTAATCGAAGCCGCATCGTGAAGGTGTTTCTCGACGAATGCGTCGATTGGCGCCTCGCGCGCGACATTGTCGGCCACGACGTCAAGACCGCTCGTCAGATGGGTTGGACGACGATCAAGAATGGAACGTTGCTGACGCTTGCCTCGGAACACTTCGAGGTATTCGTCACGGTGGATCGAAACCTGTCCTTTCAGCAAGACCTGCATGGCTTCTCGATCGCGGTCGCCGTGCTTCGCGCGAAGACGAACCGGCTTGCCGATCTCAGGCCGTTGGTTCCAAGCCTCTTGGCGGCCATCGAGTCCGCACTGCCGGGCGCCGCCAAGTTCATTGGTGCCGACTGAGACGCAGCCTTCCATGTTTCTGGCTCGACTGATATGGGTCCCGGCTCTGCGGAGCAGCGTGAAAGCACGCTGCACCGCGTCCGGGACACGGCGATGTCGCCTCAGTACAGCGGCGGTACCTGCCCGACCTTCAGCGGGCCGAGGTACACCGTGCCGTCGACAAAGCGCAGCGGGAAGGCCCGCGCCTTTTTGCCTTCGAGCACCGCTTCGGTGCCGAGCGCGTTGATGCCGGCGGCAATGCCGACATTGGCGTTTTGCTTGACGGCCTTGCCGAGGCCGGGAATCGCCCGGTCGAGCGCGCCGAGCAGATTATTGACGTCCTGTGTCCTGACGCCCGGCGCGACGCGGTCGAGCGTTGCCTGCGGCACGCCCTCATCGAGCATTTTTTCGATGCCGAGCGCCGGAATCACTTTCTCGATTCCGGCAATCGTCATCTGAAGCTCGCCGTCGAGGCGCCCCTGCGGCGAAAGCCCGAGCGTGCCGGCGGCAACCGCGATTAGATCGCCCTGCCGGATGCGGGATTGCACGATCTCGACATGGCCGCCGGCGGCCTGCAGGTCGCGAAACCGGTCGGGCCAGGGCTTTGGCGTAAGTTCCTTCAGCCCGCTCAGCGTCGCCCGGACCTCCGCGTCGAACGGTTGCGCGAGCAGCGGATGCAGCTCCTGCAAGCTGCCGGACTCCAACCTAAAGACAGTTTCGATCAGCGGATGATCCGCCGTCGAACCTTCCGCAAGCCGGCCGTGCAGTTCGACATGCTTGGCGCGCGCCAGCGGCACTTGCACCGAACTACTGACCCGGTCGATCGATGTGTCGTCGAAAACGATGGAGGCGCGCTGCGGAATGCCCGGCAATCCCACCACGCTGGAGCGAGCCTTGCTCCAGTTCACCAGCATCGAAGATGCCCCGCGCGAGTCGAAAATGGTCGCAGGCGCCGTGAATTCCGCGATCAGCAATCCCGGATCGTAAACCTGCGCGATCAGTAGGATTTCGCCGAGCTTGGCCGTGATCGGCCTCTCGCCCGCACCCTGGCCTGCGGTCTGCGAGATCAGCGAGACGCTGGCGCGGCTGCAGCGCATCTCAAGTCGGAACGGGAAGCCGGCAAAAGCCTGTTTCGCACAATCATAGATGCGCCCCGATTTTGCCTCCTGGGCGCGCCAGGCGACGGCCTTCACCTCGGCCTCGGAGGCGGCAAAGTACCAGAACGCGCTCCATGCCGCGGCGGCGACCAGGAGCAAGGCAGGCACCAAAAAGAGCTGCCAAAGCGGGCGGGGGCGGCGTGTTGCGAGGTTCATGTCGATCATAGAGCGACCATTGGCCGACGATTTTGTCAAATGTAAGCGGCGGCGGGGGTAGCAAAACACACGGATTTTTGTTTCGTTTCGCTTCCCCGTTCTGGTAGCCGTGCCCCAGATGTCAGCCGAAATCCGCCTCAAAACCAAGCCGTCCGCAGATGACCTTTGGGTGTTCGGCTACGGGTCGCTGATGTGGCGGCCGGGCTTCGAATTCGTCGAGCAGGTTCCCGCGCGGCTGATCGGCGAACATCGCGCGCTCTGTGTCTTCTCGTTCGACCACCGCGGAACGCCGGAAAAGCCCGGCCTCGTGCTTGGCCTCGACCGCGGCGGCGCCTGCCGCGGCATCGCCTTCCGCGTCGCGGCAAGCCGGCGCAAGGAAACGATCGACTATTTGCGCAGCCGCGAGCAAACCACCCACGTCTATCGCGAAGTGACGCGTTCGGTGTGGCTCGCGAACGAAGCCCGCCAGCGGGTCAGTGCGCTTGCTTACGTGGTCGATCGCGGCCACGTGCAATATGCCGGACGGCTCTCGCCGGCCGAGCAGCTTCGCCTCGTCCGGCAGGGACATGGCCGTTCCGGAAACAATCGCGATTACGTGCTTTCCACCGTAAAATCGATCGAAGCGCAAGGTTTCCGCGACGCTCAATTGCACCAACTCGCGCTGCTGCTGCACGACGATACGGCGCTGCATCGGTAGCGCATTTCATCCAGGTCGCGGGTAGCAAGCGCCTAAGCTTTCGCCGACGCCGAACCCGGCACGCCGCCGAACAGCTGCGCCTGCTCGTGGCGGGCCGCCTCGACCAGCCGGCCGGTGGCGTCCTCGATCACGGTTGAAATACGCGCGATGAACTCACGGCGCGAAAGGCCGGGCGGCAATGGATCGAGAAATTCGACCACCAGCGTGCCGGGATAGCGCATGAAGGTCCGGCGCGGCCAGAACAGCCCCGAATTGAGCGCCACCGGCACGCAGGTCACGCCGCAATCGACATAAACCTGGGCGACGCCGGTTTTGTAGCGCGGCGGCGAACCGACGGGGGTTCGCGTACCTTCTGGAAAGATGATCAACTGACGGCCGCGCCGCACGGCCTCCCCGGCGCTACGCGCCATCCTGAGCAGCGATCGGCCGCCGGCGCTCCTGTCGACGCCAATCATGTTCGCCTTGATCAGATACCAGCCGAACAGCGGAATCCATTTCAGCTCGCGTTTAAGGATGAAAAGCGGCTGCTCGAAGAACTGCAATAGCGCAAAGGTTTCCCACATCGACTGATGCTTGGAGGCGACGATCAACGGTCCTTTCGGGATTTTCTCGAGACCGCGATACTCGACCTTGACGTTGCAGACCACGCGCAGCAACCAGATGCTGCTGCGCGACCAATATCGGGCGACGGTCATGATGGCCGAGCGGGGCATCAGGAAGGTCGGAAGCGCGACGACGATCCAGAACGCCAGCAGCAGATAGAACAGCACGTTGTAGATCAGCGAACGCAGAAAGATGGAGACCATCGATTACCCGATCAGTTGGCTTGAGCGGTCGCCGGCCTGCCCGGCGGGGATCCAACCGGCTCCGAGGCGTCGCGCATCATCTCAAGGCCGGCATCGGCAAGACGCACCCGCACCTCGGCGGCGACGTATTTGACGTACTCCGATAGCAAGAGCCGGACCGTCGCGCCATTGGTCCACCACGGCTCGTCGCGCCATTTGTCGCCGACCACGGCGAAAGGAATCAGCGTGATCTCGGGCATCGCGTGCGACAATTCGACGATCGCCCGCGGCATATGGTAATTCGATGTCACCACGATCAGCGACTTGAAGCCGCGTTCGCGCGCCCAACGTCGCGTCTCCAACGCATTGCTGCGGGTGTTGACCGCGGAGCGGTCGAGGTCGACGCAGCAGCTCATCAGCGACTGGTTGTCGGTCAGGGAACGGGAAATGTCGCTCGCGGCACTGGTCGGATGCACACCGGAGATCAACAGGCGCTTGCCGTAGCCGTTGGCCAGCAATTCGATCGCGTCGGACACCCGTGACGAGCCCCCCGTGAGCACCACAATGCCGTCAGCAGTGCGCGAGGGCTTCGTCTCGGCCCCGCGCAATTGCGAGAGAAAGCCTGCGAATCCGACCGCGGCGGCCACGAACGCGATCGCCAGCGCCGCAACCGTCATCACCCGCGGCCAGCGCCGCGGCGCGGCAATCGGTCTATCGGCGGGCGGCCGGCTCATGGCGATTGGGCGATCCTTTCCTTTCCAAGTCTAGAAGCTTTTTGGGCGATGTGGAGTCCGGAAAGCCCACGGTATCGCCGTGTCAATCGATTTCGTCGAGCGTCGCAAATAGCGTTCGCCGCGACGCCCAGGCCGTGATTGCGGCGATCACCACCGCCTGCGCGGCGAGCGCCAGGTAGCCGGAGGGGCGCAGCGAAAACGTCCCCAGCAACGCAGCAAATTGGTCCCCGACCGGGGTGCCCGAGAACCAGCCCGCGATCGATTCGGAGAACCCGAAAACGAGCATGGCGATGCCTCCGCCGATCAGCCCGCCCTCCAGGCCGAGCCGGAGAAAATGCCGCAGGAAGCGGTTGGCGATATAACGGTCGCCGGCGCCCACGAAGTGCAAAACCTCGACGATCGGGCGGTTAGCGGCCATGGCGCCGCGCGTGGCAAACGACACCGAAATGATGGTCGCGATGATCACAAGCGCCAGGATTCCGATACCCGCAATCACGGTTGCGCCGGTCATCGATCGCATCCGTTCGATCCAGGCGCGGTGATCATCGACGCTGGCCGAGGGCGCCACCTGTGTCACCCGGCGGCGCAGCGCCTCGAGATCGATCGTGGCTCCCGGCAGCACCCGCGCGACAATCACACGCGGCACCGGTAGTTCATCGAGCGAAAGTCCACTGCCGAGCCACGGCTCCAGCAGTTTGGCGGATTCCTCTTTCGTGAACGCCCGGATGTCGACGATGCCGGACTGCGCGCGCACCGCTTCGGCCACAACCGCCGCATCGCGGTCGATATCGCGCCCGAGCGCAGGGCGCACCTGAACGGTGATTTCGCTGGCGACCTCCGACTGCCACTCGGCCGCCGACGCACTCACCAACAGCACCGTGCCGGTAGTGATCGAAGCGAGGAACGTCATGATGGCGACCACGGCAACCAACGCGCTGCCGGCGATCGAGCCGCGCGGCACGATCGGCGACAAATTGCGCGCCCGCGCCGGCACCTGCGGGCGCTCGCGTCCGAGGTCCACCAGGGGGCCGAGATGATGTTCGGTCCTACTCATAGATATGCAGCCGTCCTTCGTGCAGCACCAACCGTCGCGCGTCGTATTGATCCATCAACGTCATATCATGGGTCGCGATCACGACCGCGGTGCCGGACCTGTTGAGCTCGATGAAAAGCCGCAGCAGGCGCCGCCCGAGCGTCGGGTCGACATTGCCGGTCGGCTCGTCCGCCAGCAATAGATGCGGCCGCGAGATGACGGCGCGCGCGATCGCCGCCCGCTGCTTCTCGCCGCCCGACAGGATCGGCGGCAGCGCGTCCATTCGCTCGCCAAGACCCACCCATTTGAGAAGATCGATGACCTCCTTGCGGTAACTCGATTCCTCACGGCCTATGACCCGGAACGGCAAGGCGACGTTCTCATAGGTAGTCATGTGATCGAGCAGCCGGAAGTCCTGCAACACGATACCGATCCGCTTGCGCAGGTCGGCGATCTCATCCTTGCCGAGCAACGAGACGTCATGGCCAAACAAATTGACGAGGCCGCGGGTCGGCCGCAGCGACAAGAACAACAGCTTCAGGAGCGAGGTCTTACCGGCACCCGACGGGCCAGTGAGGAACTGGAAGGAATGGGCGGGAATCAGGAAATTGAGGTCGCGCAAAATCTCCGGGCCAAGCCCGTAGCGCAAACCGACATTTTCGAACCGAACCAAGCTCAGCTCCGTTCGATGAGGGGGCGCGACCGGAACCCTGAAACCGGTTGCCCCGGCCCGCCTTCCCCGCGGCCGCAGGCCAAACAAAGTGGTTTTGCTTCGTTTATGGTTTCCGATTCGTTAACGGTCGCCTTGTAGCATCCCCGAGCCCCGTTTCCGAAGGCGGCATTAGCCGCGTCTTTGCGGAGATTAACTCCCATGCACATCGTTTGCCCGCATTGTTCGACGTCCTACGCGATCAACCTGCCTACTCTCGGCCCGGCTGGCCGTACCGTGCGTTGTTCCCGCTGCAAGGAGACCTGGCTGGCGCGGCCGGAAGATGCGGTCAAACTCCCGGCACCGGCGATGGCGGAGGCCAGCCGAAAGGCGGCCGAACAAGATGCCGCCGCCGAGTGGGAGGCTCTGGCGCGCGAAGAGGACGGCAATGCCGGGGAAAGCCCCCACGTCGACAGCCCCTCGATCGCGGTTGACTGGGGAGACTCGGCTGGAGATTCGGCAGCCAGCACCGAGACCGACTGGCCGTCAATTGCCCGCGACGATCTGCATGGTGCCGCCGCCGGCCGGCTTGGCCCGTCCTGGCTTCCAGGGTTGCTGGGTCGAAGAGCTGGAGCCAGGGCATCGAGCCGCGGACCCGGCAAGCCATCCGTGAGCCTCCCCACCGCCTGCGCCGCGATGGGCGCGCTGGTCCTGGCGCTTCTGATCTGGCGCCTCGACGTGGTGCGCTTGCTGCCCCAGACCGCGGCCTTCTATAAAATGGTCGGTCTCGACGTCAACCTGCGCGGACTGCGGTTCAAAGACGTCAAGGTATCTTCCGAGACGGTGGAAGGTAAGCCTGTGCTGGTGATCGAAGGCGTTATCACCGGCGAATTCAACAAGCCGGTGGAATTGCCGCGGCTGCGCTTCAGCGTTCGCGACGCGCAGGGTGCGGAAATCTACGCCTGGAACACGGTGCTCGAGCAGACCGTGCTCAGTCCCGGCGAAAAAGCCTGGTTCAAGTCCCGTCTGGCCTCGCCGCCGCCGGAAGGACGCAACATTGATGTGCGTTTCTTCAACAAGCGCGACATGGCCGGCGGTCACATATGAGTGACGCCACCTGATCCCGTTCACGAAACAGGTGCTTCGATGCCGCGCGTGCTGGTCGTTGACGATGAGAATTCGATGCGGATGCTGGTGGCGCGCGCCATTGCCATGGACGGCCACGAGATCGTCACTGCCGCGGACGGCGCCGAAGCGCTGGAGATTTTGGGCGGCGAACAGGACGCCTTCGATCTCCTCCTGACCGATATCCAGATGCCGGTGATGGACGGGATCGCACTGGCTCTAACGGCAGCCCGCGATTTTCCCGACCTGACCATCGTCCTGATGACCGGCTTTGCCGACCAGCGCGAGCGGGCGTCTGGTCTTAACGCCATCGCCCATGACATCATCACAAAACCGTTTTCGGTGGCCGATATCCGCACCGCCGTTGCCGATGCGCTGGCGTCGCGAAAGAGCGCCTAGCGGAAACCCTAGAGCACTATCGGTTCTGATTGAATCAGAACCGAAGCTCTAGATTCTTGTTTTGACGCGTTTTCTTCACGCGAACCGGTATCCACTTCGCTCGAAAACGCTCTAATAATCCTTCAGCAGCCGCTCGATGTAGTCGAGTTCGATCTGCGGGCGCGCGGGATCGGCGAGGCGGCGGCGAAGTTCTTCCAAAATCCGGCGCACCCGCTGCACATCGATTTCGCCGGGAATCTTCACCGTCAGATCGTCGCCGAATTCACGCCCGTGCAGCGGGCGACCCAGCGGATCGCTTTGGTTGCCGCCGCTTTGCTGACGGCCGACGCGGTTGCCCGGTCCATCGCCTTGCCCCTCACCCTCACCCTGCTGCATCGCCTCCGCAAGACTCTGGGCGCCCTTGCGCAGCGCATCGAGCGCCTTGCCTTGCGAATCGACCGCGCCATCGGCATTGCCCTCGCCGAGCTGGCTGCCGGCATCGCGCATGGCGTTGTCGGCATCGCCGAGACCGCCCTCGCCGTCGTCAGCTTGCTGATCGCCGTCCTGGCCCTGTTGGCCCTGCTGCCCCTTCTGGCCGCGCTGGCCCTGCCCCATGCCCTGTTTGGCAAGCTCGTCCTGCAATTTCCTCAGGCGGTCGCGTAGCCCCTGCTGATCTTGCTGCAGGTCGCTCATGCTCTGGTCGCCCTGCTTGCCGCGCTGGCGGTCGCGTCGAGAATCCTGGCCCTGCTTGAAGGTCTTGTCGCGCAACTGCTGTTGCTTGCGGATCATGTCGCCGAGCTCGTTCAGCGCCTGCTCCATGTCGCCGTCACCCTGCCCGGGCTGCGCCATTTGCAGGTTCTCGAGCATCTGCTGCAACTGCTCGAGCAATTGCCTGGCGGCATCCTTGTCGCCGGAACGCGACAGCCGCTCCATGCGCTCGATCATGTTGTTGAGGTCCTGTTGACGCAGGACTCTGGTATTGGGGTCGAGCGGCCGCGCCAACGCTTGTGGATTGTTGCGTAGCTGCTCGGCGAGCTGGCGCATGAAATTATCCAGCGCGGCGCGCAAATCCTGGGTGAGCTTCTTGATCTCTTCGTCGCTGGCGCCTCTTTCCAGCGCCTGCTTGAGCGCCTCCTGCGCAGCGCGCAGCGCCTTGTCGACGTCGGTGATGTTGCCATCCTCAATGGTAACGGCGAGCGCCCAGAGGCTCGCTACCACCTCGCGCAGGGCATCGTCGTTCCTCGCCATTTCGAGCTGGTGGGCGACGCTGCGCAGGCCGAGATACTGCCCCATCTCGGGCATGAACAGTTCCGGCGCGATCATCAACGCGTTGAGCGCTTCGTGGACCTGCGAATTCTGGTTGGCGTCAAGCGCCAGACTGCGGCGCTGCTCGATCAACGCCCGCGCCAGCGGTTTGGTGAACAGCCGCTCCGGCAGACGCATGTTGAAAGGCTCACTGTGTCCCTCGTTGCCGGCCTCGTCCTTCGCCGTAAGCGTCAGCGCCATTTCAGCGCCGGCATAGGGATCCTCGCTGAGATCCTTGACGGTCTGACCAATGCCGTTGCGGGTCCGTGCGTTCGGCAGCACCAGCGAGAATTGCGGCGGATCGAACAACGGCCGCTGCTCTGTTCCCTTCGCCTCACCGCCCTTGCGGACCGCCAACAGCGCGCGAGCTTCGGTAACGCCGTAATCATCCTCGATCTTGTAGGAGAGTTGCAACGAACCGCGAGCCTGGCGCTCGGGCTCTTTCGCCAGCGCGATGGTCGGCGCGCGGTCGGGTGTGGCGCTGAACCTCCATTGCGGTTGACCGGAGGGAGCGCGGACATGAACCGTGCCGTCGCCCTTGATGGCAAACTGCTTCTCGTTGGTGCCCTTGGGCGCCCGCTCGGTCGCCGCAGCCTCGGTCACGCCGCCACCGGCGATGACGTCGAGGGCGCCGCCGCTCGAGCGCACGATCAACGTGCTGCCCACCGGGACGGCCAACGGACCCGCGGCGGGAATGGCGGCTTCCTTGTTCGCCGCGGACAGAATGATCGGCGGCTTGCCGGTGTAAAGCGGCGGCGTCACCCAGGCGTCGACCCTGACATTGGCCGCCGACAGCACGCCGTTCCAGTCGAAGGCGGCTGCCATTCGCATGCTTCGCTCGTCGCCCGCGGCAATATACGCCGCAACCATCATCACCACGATAAGGGCACGCAGCGCCCAGGGATCATGGATCGCGAGCCGCGGCGACGGCAGGCCGGCGCGGATGCGCTTGATCGACGCCAGCGTGCGTTCGCGCTGCGCCTGCCAAAGCGCGAGCGCGACCGGGTCCTGCGAGGTGAGCGAATCGGTCAGCGCTGTGGCCGGGCGATGGCGGATGCCAGTGCCGCGATCGAGCCTGCCCAAAGCCTCCTGCCGGTTCGGCCAGCGAAACCAGGCCAGCGGGAACAGCGCAGCCAGCGCCAGAACCGCGAACAGGCCAAGTCCAAGAGCGCGGACCACGAACGGCAGCGCCAGCCATAGCCCCGTCCAGGACACCACCAGAAACAGCCCCGCCACGGTCAAAAGCCGGGCGAGATGCGGCCAGACCCGCTCCCACGCGATCGCAAATTCGGCTCGCCGCAAAGCCTGTGTCAGCTTGAGCCGCGAGGCGGCGTCAATGTTGCGCGCTGGCTCTGACGGGTCGGGGATGGCGCCGCTCAATAATCCCTCCGGGTTGGCCCGGATCACAGCCTAGCACAACGGCGGCAGTGAGGCACACACCCAAGCCGGGTAGCCCACACCCGGAAATACGCATAACACGGAGGCGTGACTGGGCCGCCACGACCTCGTAACGTCGGGATGGAACCAGCAAAAACGCACTTTCAAGGAAACGCCATGGACAAGAAGACACACGACAGGGGATTGGAGATCAGGAAAGCCGTGCTGGGCGAGGCCTATGTCGCCAACGCGCTGAAAAACTCCGACGAATTCAACAAACCGTTTCAGGAACTGGTTACCGAATATTGCTGGGGCGCGATCTGGGGCCGCGAGGAATTGCCGCGCAAGACCCGCAGCATGCTCAATCTCGCGATGATTTCGATTCTCAACCGGCCGCACGAATTGCGGGCGCACATCAAGGGAGCATTGACCAACGGAGTCTCCCGCGACGAGATCCGCGAAGTCTTCATGCAGGTCGCGATCTACGCCGGCATTCCCGCAGGCGTCGACAGTTTCCGGATCGCGCGCGAAGTGTTCGCCGAACTCGACAAGGGTTAGGAGCCAAAATCGTCATTGCGAGCCAACGGGTCGCGCGAATGCGCGCCCGATGATAAACTCCGCGAAGCAATCCAGGAGTCGAATGAACGAAGATGGATTGCTTCGTCGCTTGCGCTCCCCGCAAAGACGAAATGAGGGAATGACACCATGGACATCGGATTCATCGGCCTGGGCAAGATGGGCTTCCCAATGGCCCGCCGCCTGATCGAGGCCGGGCATCAACTGGTCGTCTTCGACCAACGCAAGGAGGCCGTGGACAAATTGGTTGCGCTCGGCGCAGAAGCGGCTTCGTCACCGAAAGATGTCGCCGACCGCGCCGAGACCGTGATGGCGAGCCTGCCTTCGTTGCAGGCCTCGCTCGATGTGGCGACCGGGAAGGATGGCGTCATCGAAGGCAAGCGCGTAAAGCGCTTCGTCGACCTCTCCACCGTCGGATCGCAGATGGCGGTGCGGATTTGCGGTCATCTCGCCAAGCGCAACCTCGTGCAGCTCGACAGCCCCGTCAGCGGTGGCGTCGGCGGTGCAGAGAAGGGCACGCTCGCCGTCATGGTGTCGGGCCCGCGCGCCGATTTCGAGGCGGTGAAGCCCGCGCTCGAGGTGATCGGCAAGGTATTCTTCATCGGCGAAAAGCCCGGCTCGGCGCAGACCATGAAGCTTGCCAACAATCTGTTGTCGGCGACCGCCGTGGTGGCGACTTCCGAAGCCGTCGTCATGGGCGTCAAGGCTGGCCTCGATCCCGCCGTGATGATCGATGTGATCAACGCGGGTTCTGGCATGAACACGGCGAGCCGCGACAAGTTTCCCCGCTCGATCCTGCCGCGCAGCTTCGATTTCGGCTTCGCCACCGGGTTGATGGTGAAGGATGTGCGGCTTTGCCTCGAGGAGGCGAAATCGCTGGGACTGTCGATGGAGGTCGCCGAAGCCGTCGGACGGTTGTGGGAGGTGGTGATCCGCGAGATGGGTGCGGAGTCCGATTTCACTTCCGCAATCAAGCCGATCGAAAAGGCCGCCGGAGTGGTGGTCGGCGGCAAGGGTGGTCATGCTGCGAAATGAGGGCGGCGTTCCCCGGATGCTGCGCGAGCCGCGCCGCACGCGCGGCGTGGTGCGCTGCTGATCCGGGGCCCACCCCCCCTCTTTCAGCTACACGTAGGTCCCGGCTCTGCGGAGCAGCGTGAAGGACGCTGCATCGCGTCCGGGACACCAAGCTGTCACAACCACGGCGCGGGCTTGTCCATCGCGATCAGGGCATCGACTTCGACGCGCGGCCGCACTACCGCGAACTGGTCGTCCTTGACCAGGACCTCCGGCACCAGCGCGCGGGTGTTGTAGGTGCTGGACTGCACGGCACCGTAGGCGCCGGCGGTCATGATCGCGACGAGATCGCCGGCCGCAGGTTCCGGCATGGTCCGAGCGAGCGCGAGATAATCGCCGCTTTCGCAAACCGGTCCGACCACGTCGGCGACGATCGTGCGTGCACCTTGCGCGGCTTCTCGGACCGGCAGGATGTCGTGATGCGCTTCATACAGCGTGGGGCGGATCAAATCGTTCATCGCCGCGTCGATAATGACGAAGTTCTTGGCGTCGCCGCGCTTCACGTAGATCACGCGCGCCACCAGAATCCCGGCATTGCCGACGATCAATCGGCCAGGTTCGAATACCAGCGTGCAGCCGAGATTGTGCGTCACCCGCTTCGCCACGGCGGCATAGGCGGACGGCAAGGGCGGCGCCTCGCGACCGGCGTGATAGGGGATGCCGAGACCGCCGCCGAAATCGATGTGGGAAATGGTGTGGCCGTCGGTGCGCAGCGTCTGCACCAATTCGGCCAAGAGCCTGAAGGCAGCTTCGAGCGGCACCAGGTCTGTGATCTGGCTGCCGATATGCATGTCGACGCCGGTGATGCGGATGCCGGGCAGCTTCGCCGCACGGGCATAGACCGCGCGCGCCCGCTCCAGCGGGATGCCAAACTTGTTCTCGGACTTGCCGGTCGAGATTTTCGCATGCGAGCCGGAATTGACGTCCGGGTTGACCCGAACCGAAATCCGCGCGACCCGCCCCTGCTCGCCGGCCAGGCGCGACAGCAATTCGAGTTCGGGTTCGGATTCGACGTTGATGCAGAGAATGTCGGCGGCCAGCGCCGCGCGCAGTTCGGCCTCGGTCTTGCCAACTCCGGAGAACAAGATCTTTTCAGGCGGAATACCGGCGGCCAATGCGCGCTTCAGCTCGCCGCCTGAAACCACGTCGGCGCCGGCGCCGAGCCTCGCCAACGTGCGCAGCACCGACTGGTTCGAGTTGGCCTTCAGGGCGTAACAGATCAGCGTTTGCTCGCCGGCAAAGGCCTCGGCGAACACCCGGTAATGGCGCTCCAGCGTCGCGGTCGAATAACAGTAAAAGGGGGTTCCGACCGCCTCCGCCAGTGTGATGAGATTCACCGCCTCGGCGTGAAGCACGCCGTTGCGATAGTCGAAGTGATTCATGGCTAGCTCAGTTGCTGTTCAGAAGCGGGTCGAGAACGAAGGGTCGTTTGGGACCCTTGCCGGCGGTGGGCGGCGCATCGGCACCAAAGCTCGAATTGAACACGCTCGGCTTGCTCGCCTGTTCGGGCGCAGGATCTGCCTGCACTGCGGCGGCCGGCTGCTGCGACGACGCCGTCGGGGGCAAATCGAGCGGTCCTTTGCGTCCGCAGCCACTGAGCGCAAGCGCGGCAGCGCCCAGAAGAACAAGGGCCCATCCCTGATATTTCGAGCGGCAGTCACGATTCACGTCAAAATCCCCAATTCGGCGGCACCATACAAAGATTGACCTGTTCTGGCGAGCCCCGCTGCGCGCTGAAATTTCCCGCGAGAATCACGGCTCAGCCTAAATTTCGCTCTTTTTCCAGCCGCTTGAGCCAGGCCTTGGCCTGTGCTGCCACATTCTTCGGGGCCGTTCCGCCGAAGCTCGTACGGCTTTTCACCGAAGCCTCGACCGAGAGCACCTTCAGCGCGTCAGCGGTGATCTTCAGCTCGATGGCCTGCATCGCCTTGAGCGGCAACTCATGCAGCGCGACGCCATCCTGCGAAGCCTTGGCGACGATTCGCGCCGTGACGCGATGGGCGTCGCGGAACGGCATTTTCAGCGTCCGCACCAGCCAATCCGCAAGATCGGTGGCGGTGGCGTAGCCTTCGCCGGCGGCAAGCTTCATCCGCGCCTCGTCCGGCACGATATCCATGACCATTCCGGTCATCGCCCGAATGGCGAGCGAGAGCGCGCCGAACGCTTCCATCGGGCCCTGCTTGTCTTCCTGCATGTCCTTTTGATAGGCGAGCGGCAGGCCCTTCATCACGATCGAAAAGGCGGTGAGAGCGCCGATCACCTTGCCGGTTTTGGCGCGCACCAGTTCAGCCGCATCCGGGTTGCGCTTCTGCGGCATGATCGAGGAGCCGGTCGTGAACTTGTCGGAGAGCCGCACCAGCCCCACCAGCGGCGAGGTCCAGATCACGATTTCCTCGGCCAGGCGCGACAGATGCACCGACGCGATCGCCGCCGCCGACAGCGCCTCCAGAACGAAGTCGCGGTCCGAAACCGCGTCGAGCGAATTGGCCATCGGCCGATCGAAGCCGAGCGCCTTCGCGGTCGCCCCGCGATCGATCGGAAATGACGTACCTGCAAGCGCCGCGGCACCGAGCGGCGATTCGTTCAGGCGTTTGCGCGCATCGGCAAATCGGCCGCGGTCGCGCGCCGCCATCTCGACATAGGCCAATAGATGATGCCCGAACGTGACCGGCTGCGCCGTCTGCAGGTGCGTGAATCCCGGCATCACGGTCGCGGCATGTTCGAGCGCCCGCTCAGCCAGCGCGCGCTGGAATGAGGCGAGCGCCGCGTCAGCCGCGTCGATGGTGTCGCGGACATAGAGCCGGAAATCGGTTGCGACCTGATCGTTGCGCGAACGCGCGGTGTGCAGCCGTCCTGCGGCAGGCCCGATCAGTTCGCCGAGCCTGCTCTCGACATTCATGTGAATGTCCTCGAGTGCGCGCTTGAAATCGAACGATCCGTTGCCGATTTCTGACAAAATCGTGTCTAGACCCCTGGCAATATTTTTCGCATCGTTTGCCGTAATAATGCCTTGCGCGGACAGCATCGCGGCATGCGCCTTGGACGCGGCAATGTCCTGGGCGTAAAGGTGACGATCGACGTCGATGGAGACGTTGATTTCCTCCATGATCGCATCCGGTCGCTCGGTGAACCGGCCGCCCCACATCTTGTTGCTCATGACCAATTGCTCATGCCTGCCGCCTTCCGTTGCGCCCACGCCGGGTGTTACCGCGGGTGCAACCGAAACCCTGCATAGCCGTATCTGATACAGGATGACAAACGATATGCCAGAACACCCCACACCTGCTCCGGCCCCGACGCGCCGGATCCCCTATGTGATCGCGGCGGTCCTGATAGGGGCGGTGCTCGGGTTTGCCGGGATATACGGGCTTGGCGGGCTAAAGCGCGGCGCGGCGGGCGATTCCGCCTGTGGTGCTGCGGTAGACCTTTCGCGCAAGCTCGCGCCTCTGGCGCATGGCGAGGTGGCTGCCCTGACCATGGCGACCGCGCCCCTGCTGCTGCCCGACCTTACGTTCGACGACGCCGACGGCAAGCCCAGAAAGCTCTCGGAATGGCGCGGCCGCACGGTGCTGGTGAACCTGTGGGCGACTTGGTGCGTGCCTTGCCGGAAGGAAATGCCGGCCCTGGACCGCCTGGAGACCCGGCTGGGTGGCAAGAATTTCGAGGTGGTCGCGATCAATATCGATACCCGTGACCCCGAAAAGCCGAAAAATTTCCTCAAAGAGGCTAATCTGACCCGGCTCAGTTATTTTAGTGACCAAAAAGCCAAGTCTTTTCAAGATCTTAAATCCATAGGCCGGGCTTTGGGCATGCCGACCTCGGTGCTGGTCGACGGCCAAGGTTGCGAGATCGCCACCATTGCCGGACCCGCCGAATGGGACAGCGATGACGCGATCAAGCTGATCGCGGCGGCAACGGCGCCGCGATCCTAGAGCCTTCCGCTCGCTTCAGGCCTCGTCCGCGATGCCGTTACGCAGCAGGCCGATCCGGTCGATCTCGACCTCCACGATGTCGCCCGGCTTCATCCACAACGGCGGCGTGCGGCGGGAGCCGACGCCGCCGGGCGTGCCGGTCACGATCACGTCGCCGGGCTCGAGCCGCGTGAATGACGAGCAATATTCGATCTGGCGGGGAATATCGAAGATCATCTGGCTGATGGTCGCGTCCTGAACCACCTCGCCGTTCAGGCGGGTCTGCAGCCGCAGCGGGCCGAGCTCGCCGGCCTCGTCCGGCGTCACCATCCAGGGGCCGAATGCGCCGGTCTGCGGAAAATTCTTGCCCGGCGTGAATTGATGGGTGTGGCGCTGAAAATCGCGGACACTGCCCTCATTGTAACAGGCATATCCGGCGATATGCCCCCACGCGTCCTGGCGCGAGACATACCGGCCCGGCTCGCCGATGATGACCGCGAGTTCGCCCTCGAAATCGAGATGCTTTGAGACGCGCGGCCGGATGATGTTGGTCAGATGTCCGGTCTGGCTATTGGCAAAGCGGCCGAACACGGTGGGATTCTCGACCTCGGCACGGCCGGTTTCCTTGCGGTGGGTTTCGTAATTGAGCCCGATGCAGAGGATCTTGTCGGGATTTGGGATCACCGGCAGCCAAACGATGTTTGCCAGTGGATGCCGCGCCGCCTTGCCCGCCGCGGCTGCCACTTCCGACAATGCACGGGCGGCGATGGCGGATTTCAAGTCGACAAACCGGTCGCGAAAGAGCGCGCCGAGGTCTACGGCGTCCGCGCCGTCGATAAGGCCCCAGCTCGCGGTGCCGTCGATCCCAAAACTTGCGAACTTCATTTGATGTCCTTGTGCACGAGACGGCTTCCTCGCTATCGCATGCAGCGATGAGGGGCAATCCCGACAAGGCAACGAAGCGCTGCCGAAGCAACGCCGGCATGATTCGCCTGGCAAACAGGGGCTCGTCGAATAAGGGAGGCTTCAGACCGTCACGTTGAGATTGCCGCCGATACCGGGGCCGACATTGGCTAGCGAGGGGGAGGTCGCACCGAGCTGGGCCTGAACCACGGATTTTTCCGCATCGATGTTGGATTTGAGAAGCGTGGTTGCGATCTGCTGCTGGGTGTTCCCCGCCTGAGCAGCAATAATCGCACTGGCCAAACTCGCGATATCCATACGCCCCACTCCGTCGCGGGCAAGTTACCTGCGAGTGGTTAACGAATGCTGGAGATTTCGAAATTGCCCTACCGCGTCGGGACCGGCTTGTCGCCGCGATAATCGTAGAAGCCGCGCTGGGTCTTGCGGCCGAGCCAGCCGGCCTCGACATATTTCACCAGCAGCGGGCACGGCCGGTATTTGGAGTCCGCCAACCCCTCATGCAGCACCTGCATGATCGACAGACAGGTGTCGAGGCCGATGAAGTCGGCGAGTTCGAGCGGCCCCATCGGATGGTGCGCGCCGAGCTTCATCGCCGCATCGATGGCCTCGACGTTCCCGACCCCCTCATACAGCGTGTAAATCGCCTCGTTGATCATCGGCAGCAGAACGCGGTTGACGATGAAGGCGGGAAAATCCTCCGACACCGCAATGTGCTTGCCGAGCTTTGCGACGAAGTCCTTGGCCGTATCGAATGTCGCGTCATCGGTGGCAATGCCGCGGATCAGTTCGACCAGTTCCATCAACGGCACCGGATTCATGAAGTGAATGCCGATAAAGCGCTCCGGCCGGTCGGTGGAGGCGGCAAGCCGTGTGATCGAGATCGACGAGGTATTGGAGGCAACGATGGCGCTGGGCTTCAGAACCGCGCACACATCGTGAAAAATCTTGCGCTTGACTTCTTCCTTCTCGACCGCGCTCTCGATCACCAGATCGCAGTCGGACAACCCATCGACGGTTTCGGCAAGCGCGATACGCTCCAGCGCCTTCTTGCGGGCATCCTCGGTGATGACCTTCCTCGCAACCTGGCGCGACAGGTTGCCGTTGATGGTGGCCATGCCCGACTTCAGGCGCTCGGCGGAGATGTCGTTGAGCACCACATCGAAGCCGCCCAGCGCCGCCACATGGGCGATGCCGTTGCCCATCTGGCCCGAACCGATCACGCCGACTTTCTTGATCATAGAAGCCATTTTTATCATCTCACCGGAACGACGCACCCCGCGCCGCCCGTGTCCCTCACATCCGCACCGGCCGGTCCGGGAAACCCTTGTATTCTTATCGCAAATCCGGTCTTTGCGCTTGCGCAAATACACGTCGTTTTGATTGCCGTTACTTTCCGAGCTTGCCGATCGCCTCGGTCAGTTCCGGGACTACCTGGTACAAATCCGCAACCAGGCCATAATCGGCAACCTGGAAGATCGGCGCGTCCTCATCCTTGTTGATCGCGACAATGACCTTGGAATCCTTCATTCCGGCCAGGTGCTGGATCGCCCCGGAAATACCGATTGCGACGTAGAGCTCCGGCGCCACGACCTTGCCGGTCTGGCCGACCTGCCAA
>DATGGY010000135.1:0-16148 GCA_035308285.1 Bradyrhizobium sp.
GCGTCTGCCCGCGGACGGCGAAGTCGTGTGGTCCTGACATCCCGACGCTGATGTCAAGTTGGCGACGATGCGTTCGCATCGCGCCGACGACGGGGGCAAGAAAGCCCGGTCCCCGGGGAGAGCGCGAAATAAGCCGTAAACCATTGCGCGGGGAATGCCGGGTGTTTCCGGTGTGACCGTGGTGACTACACTCGTATGCTTATTTTATTTTGCATGCGAGGCTGCGGGCGCAATCCGAGCGCCCGGCATTCCCTGCGCCCTCTATTTTCTTTGAGGGACTCTTTTTCGCACAGCTCGGGCGCGCCTGCGTCGCGGGAATGCGAACTGGTGTCAGCAGTCTTGTTGCGGCCCGTCCTTCGAGACGCGGCCTGCGGCCGCTCCTCAGGATGAGGTCGACACACGTGCCGCGAAACCAGACCCTCATGGTGAGGAGGCGCATCGTGCCGTCTCGAACCATGAGGCCGTTGAAGGAATGACAGTTGTTTGAAATTCAAATCAGAAACCGCACTAGTCCAGCCGCTCACGCGGCAGCCGCCATCACCACCTGCGCCAGCAGCGCTTCGCGCTTCGACTGCGTGCGATAACCCTTCATGGTCGCCGCGAAGCGCTCGAGGATGCCGTCCTCGAACGCGGTGACGATGGTGTCATGGACGTAGCTCTTGCGGCAGATCGCCGGCGTGTTGGAAAGCTCGTCGGCTGCGGCGCGCACGGCTTGCAGCACCTGCTTGCGGCGGCCGCGGGCGCTTGCCGCCGGCGAAATCCGCGACAGCGATTCCAGCACCACGGCGGACGCCATCAGGGTGCGGAAATCCTTCAGCGAAATCTTGATGCCGGCGATCTCGCGCAGGAAGGCGTTGACCTGCGTGGTCGAGACCGCCCGCGGGTTGCCGGCATTGTCGCGATACTGGAACATGCGCTTGCCCGGCACGCCTTGCAAAATGCCGATGGCGCGCACGAGCTTGGCGGCGTCGCATTCCTTGCGCACGGCCTTGCCGCCCTTGGCCTTGAAAGAGAGCACAAAGCCGTCGCCCTCCAGCGTCACGTTCGACTTCAAAAGCGTGGTGGCGCCGCGGGTGCCGTTGAGGCGGGCATAGGATTCATTGCCCGGCCGGATCGCGGTGCGCGCGATCAGTTCGATTACCGCCGAGAGGGCAAATTCGCGGGTAGGCAGCTCCCCCGACAGATGCTGGGAGACGTTGCGGCGAATTTTCGGGAGTGCGGCGACCAGCCGCGCCAGGCGGTGCGCTTTCCGGTGTTCGCGGACTTTCTCCCAGTCGGAGTGATAGCGGTATTGCAGCCGGCCGGCGGCATCGCGCCCCACCGCCTGCAAATGCGAGGTGGGATCTGGCGAATAGCGCACTTCGGCGTAGGCAGGCGGCACCGCCATCGAATGCAGGCGGCGGATGGTGCGGGCACAGCGAATGTGCGAGCCGTTGGCGCGGACGAAGGAATAGCCCTTGCCGCGCTTGACGCGGCGAATGGTCAATTGGTTCTGCTCGCCGAGCGTGAGGCCGTGTTCCATGACGAGAAATTCAACGGAGGGGGTCGTCTTGGCGGGCGTCGTTTTGGCGGATGTTTTGGCAGCTATGCCGTGGGCAAGCGGCGCTGGATTGGCCTGCGGCGCCGTTGGATTGGCCTGCGGCGCCTTGGAATTTTCCTTGGGCCACTGCCCGAGCACCTTGGCCAAAGCCAAAGCAGGATCGACCGCAGGATCGGCCATTGCGGGCTTGGCCGCTTCAAGATTCTGCTGATCCATCATAACTTTAGATGCCTTGCTCCAAACTCTTCCCTGCCGATACCAGATTTTATTTTTCTTTTTGGAAACGGGCTTTCGCCCCGGGGGGGCCATTTAGGGGGTTATGACGGCCAGCGCCAGCCCCCAACTCCGGGGACCGCGGTTTCCAAATACCGTTGGGGCTGCCCGCAGAGCTGCCTTGCGAGCCTTCGCCACCCGAAAAAACGAACGGGCAAAGTCCCGATACCGGCTGCGCGTTTCACGGAGATTTGCGAATTGATCCCGCGCAAGACACAAGCCCCGCCGAAGGTCGTATTCGTTCTCCTTGTCGGCGCGGTGAGGCCCAGCGCATACTTGTTTCAACTATGAGGACGGCTTGCAGTGCTCGCGTCCACGGGCCGCATGGGTGGAGGAACAAATGTCCGAGAAGATTTACGACGTACCGGCCGATTGGGCCACGCGCGCCTGGATCGACGATTCCAAATATCGCGAAATGTATGCGCGCTCGGTCAACGACCCCAACGGCTTCTGGGCCGAACAGGGAAAGCGCATCGGCTGGATGAAGCCTTTCACCAAGGTCGAGAACTCCTCCTTCGCGCCCGGCCACATTTCGATCAAATGGTTCGAGGACGGCGTGCTCAACGTCGCCTGGAATTGCATCGACCGGCATCTGGAGAAGCGCGGCAACCAGACCGCGATCATCTGGGAGGGCGACAATCCGTCAGAGTCCAAACACATCACCTACAAGCAACTCCATGACGAGGTCTGCAAATTCGCCAACATCCTGCGCACCCGCAACGTCAAGAAGGGCGACCGCGTCACGATCTATCTGCCGATGATCCCGGAAGCGGCCTACGCGATGCTCGCCTGCGCGCGGATCGGCGCGATCCACTCGGTGGTGTTCGCGGGATTTTCGCCCGACAGCCTCGCCCAGCGCATCAACGACTGCCAATCCAAGATCGTGATCACCGCCGACGAGGGCCTGCGCGGCGGCAAGAAGGTGGCGCTGAAGGCCAATGTCGATGCCGCGCTCGCCAAGACCGGCGGCGTCGACTGGGTGGTCGTGGTCAAGCGCACCGGCGCCAAGGTCGACATGAACCCGTCACGCGATCTCTGGTACCACCAGGCCGCCGAGATGGTGACGACGGAATGTCCGTGCGAGCACATGCATGCGGAGGATCCGCTGTTCATCCTCTATACGTCGGGCTCGACCGGCCAGCCCAAGGGCGTGCTGCATACTTCCGCCGGCTATCTCGTGTTCGCGGCGATGACGCACCAATACGTGTTCGACTATCACGACGGCGATATCTTTTGGTGCACGGCCGACGTCGGCTGGGTCACCGGCCACAGCTACATTGTCTATGGGCCGCTCGCCAACGGCGCGACCACGCTGATGTTCGAAGGCGTGCCGAATTACCCCGATAATTCGCGGTTTTGGAACGTTATCGACAAGCACAAGGTCAATATTTTCTACACCGCGCCCACCGCGATCCGCGCACTGATGCAATCCGGCGACGAGCCGGTGAAGAAGACTTCGCGCGCCTCGCTTCGCCTGCTCGGCAGCGTCGGCGAGCCGATCAATCCGGAAGCCTGGGAATGGTATTATCGCGTGGTCGGCGACAACCGTTGCCCGATCGTCGATACCTGGTGGCAGACCGAGACCGGCGGCATCCTGATCACGCCATTGCCCGGCGCCACCAAACTCAAGCCCGGTTCGGCGACGCGGCCGTTCTTCGGCGTGGTGCCCGAGATCGTCGATGCCGACGGCAAGGTGCTGGAGGGCGAGTGTCAGGGTAATCTCTGCATCGCGAAATCCTGGCCGGGGCAGATGCGCACCGTCTATGGCGATCACGCCCGCTTCGAGCAGACCTATTTCTCGACCTACAAGGGCAAGTATTTCACCGGCGACGGATGCCGCCGCGATGCCGACGGCTATTACTGGATCACCGGCCGCGTCGACGACGTGATCAACGTCTCCGGCCATCGCATGGGCACCGCCGAGGTCGAAAGCGCGCTTGTGGCGCATTCGGTGGTCTCGGAGGCCGCGGTCGTCGGTTACCCCCACGACATCAAGGGCCAGGGCATTTATGCCTACGTCACCTTGATGGCCGGCACCGAGCCGACCGAGGCGCTGCGCAAGGAGTTGGTCGCCTGGGTTCGCAAGGAGATCGGCCCGATCGCTTCGCCGGACCAACTTCAGTTCGCGCCCGGTTTGCCGAAGACCCGCTCAGGCAAGATCATGCGCCGGATCCTGCGCAAGATCGCCGAGGACGAACCGGGAAGTCTCGGTGACACCTCGACGCTCGCCGACCCCGCGGTGGTGGACGATCTAGTGAAGCATCGCCAGAACAAGAAGGACGCGCCGGCTTGAGGGAGGTCGACGCACCGTTCTCCAGATGCAAAAGCGCGCCGCATGACAATGCGGTGCGCGGCCTCTCGGGGTCGCAATCAGGGAATTCCACGATTACCGAGAATTCCATCGTCAGAGGCTCAATCGGGCGCCATTGCGTGCTCGAGCTTCGAGCCGAATCGCATGCAATGTGCCAAGGTCGGGGACGCTGACAACGACACCTCGTCACGCGCCATCGTCATTCCCCGCAGCCATTCCCGCGTGTTTCCTGCGGAGTGTTGTTTTCATGTCATTTACTTTATTTCGAACTTTTCCTTTCCTGCTCCCGCAGACCCAGTCCCACCGGCCGTCGTGGAAAGCGTTCGGTTAACGCGCGCGGTTAAGAGTTGGTGGGAGACCAACTTTTTCGGCGGGTTCCGGTCGGAATTGACGGCCCCGAAGAGGGGATCGGCGGAAGCATTGGAGAGATAAATGTCGTTGAAGGTTGCGGTGGCGGTGGCGGCTACCATCGGGGCGGGGGTTTTGGGCACGACCGGCGCACAGGCGTCGCCGGATGTGGTCGGCTTTCGGGGCGACTATTCGCCGGGGACGATCGTGATCAAGACCAATGAGCGACGGCTTTATTACGTTCTCGATACCGGCCACGCGGTTCGCTACCCGGTCGGCGTCGGCAAATATGGCAAGCAATGGGCCGGCACCACCCGGATCGACGGCAAATACCGCAACCCGGCATGGTCGCCGCCGGCCGAAGTGAAGCGGGACAAGCCGCATATTCCGGACCTCATTCCCGGCGGCTCGCCGCGCAATCCGATGGGCGTCGCCGCGATGACGCTGGCGGGCGGGGAATATGCGATCCACGGCACCAACATGCCGGGCTCGGTCGGCGGGTTTGTCTCCTATGGCTGCATCCGCATGCTCAACCCGGACATCACCGACCTTTTCCAGCGCGTCTCCGTCGGCACCACGGTGGTGGTGACGCGCTGATCGCGGCGCACTGGTTGGTTCAAAAATCCGAGGCTATGCCCTTGTTTTCCCAGTCGCCGTACCGGGTCGGTTCGGGGCCCTTCGGTCCCTGAACCTCCTTGGGCGCCGGCTTCGCCTCGGCTGCGGCTGCCGACCTTCGTGCTTCGGCCTCCGCCAGCGCACGTTTGGCCGCGGGCGAAAGCGGCTTGCGTTCGGCGGCCTGCTCATCGGATGGGGTGCGGGAAGGATTGTCCGTCATCGACGCTATTCCTGCCATGCGGGTCCGACCTGGCCTAGAGAAGTCACAAGAGAGATTCTTACATTTGGCATATTCTGCTGCCAAAGGGATTCGGACCTTCCCGATGGCAAGAGCTGAGATGCGAACTGCTGTCCGATTTCGCAAGATTTAAAAGCTCCATGCCAGCACAACGATTCGCCCAGCCATCCGAAGCGCCCGGTCTCGCGGCGCGGCGGATCGCGGCGGATATTCTCGACGGCGTCCTGCATAAACACCGCACACTCGACGAGCAGCTCGATGGCGCCGCCGCGCACCCCGGACTGAAGAACCTCTCCGACCGCGACCGTGCCCTGATGCGGCGTCTGGTGGCGACGATCCTGCGGCGGCTGGGCACGCTCGGGCATATCCTGTCGCGGCTGCTTGACCGGGGCGTTCCGACCGACGCGCCGCGGGCGCAAAGCGCGCTTTTGATCGGCGCGGCACAGATTCTCTGGATGGATGTCCCCGACCATGCCGCGGTCGATCTGTCGGTGCGGCTGGTGCAGTCGGATCGGCGGGCGGCGAAATATGCCGGTCTCGTCAACGCGGTGCTGCGCCGATGCGCCCGCGAGGGGCAGCCGCTGATCGAGGAGGTCAAATCGCAGACGCTCGACGTCCCGCCATGGCTGATGGCGCGCTGGGTCGCCAACTATGGCGATGCGGTCGCGCGCGACATTGCGGCGGCGATCGGCCAGGAGCCGTCGCTCGATATGACCGTGAAGTCCGATCCCGAGCAGTGGGCAACGCGCCTGCACGGCGAAACGCTGCCCACGGGATCCGTGCGCACGCTGCTGCAGGGTTCGGTGACGATGCTGCCCGGGTTCTCCGAAGGCCATTGGTGGGTCCAAGACGCCGCCGCCGCTATACCGGCGCGGCTGTTCGGTAACGTCACGGGGAAGAAAATCGTCGATCTCTGCGCCGCCCCCGGCGGCAAGACCGCGCAGCTCGTGCATGCCGGCGCCCGCGTGACCGCGGTCGACCGCTCTCCCAGCCGCATGGCGCGGCTGCGCGACAATCTGGCGCGACTGAAGCTCGACGCGGAGTTGGTTGTGGCCGACGGCGCGGAGTGGCTCGATCGAAACCATGACGGGAATTTCGATGGCATCCTGATCGACGCACCCTGCACCTCGACGGGCACGATCCGGCGCCATCCCGATATCGGCTGGCTGCGCCAGGAATCCGATATCGCCCCATTGGCGGCGGCCCAGAAGCGGTTGCTGCAGAAGGCGGTAGCCTTGCTGAGACCGGGTGGGACGCTGGTCTATTGTACCTGCTCGCTGGAACCGGAAGAGGGCGAGCAGGTGGTTTCCACGTTTCTTAAGTCCGAATCCGCGATCCAGCGGGAACCGATCGAGGCCGGCGAGGTCGCGGGCTTGAGCGAAATCGTCACCGCAGAGGGTGATTTGCGCACCCTTCCCTGCCACTTGCCGCACCAAGACCCGCGGCTGGGCGGGTTCGACGGCTTTTACGTCGCACGGCTGGCGCGGCGGATTTAGCCCTGATTTTACTTCATAATTCTGCCGTTTGCGCTGATTCGCCGGGTTTCAAGATGGTGTCTTGGCCGCGTTTTTCGGATTAAAAGGATTCGGCAGAGAATCCTCCCAATCAAGGCAAGGCGTGTCGGCCGCTCAACGCAGACGTATCTCGACGCTGATCATAAGCCGCCTTGCGCGCAACATGATGGCGCGTGCGAGCGGCGGTTCGGTGGCGCTATCGCTGCTGTGGCCGAGCCGTGCCGACCGCCTGATCATCGCCCCGCATGATCTTCGTACCGCCGACGCTACCCGCGCCGCCGAAATCTACGCCGGTCGCTTCGTCTTTGCCGGCAAGATCGTGACCTGCCATGGTCGCTCGATCTTCGACCTCGAGCCGCCATCGGAGGACTGGGAGGTCGCCCTCCTCGGCTTTGGATGGCTTCGCCATTTGCGCGCCGCCGATACCGCGCTCACCCGCGCCAATGCGCGCGCGCTGGTCGACGACTGGCTGTCGAATCAGGGCTTCAAGCGGCCCGTGGCGCGGCGCGCCGACGTGCTCGCCCGCCGCGTGATCTCGCTGTTGTCGCAGGCTCCGCTGGTGCTCGGCGATACCGACGGCAAATTCTACCGGCGTTACCTGCGCGCGCTCACCCGCGAAATCCGCTATCTGCGCTACGCCATGCTCGACAATCCCGACGGCGTGCCGCGGTTGCAGGTATTGATCGCGCTTTGCTACGCCTCGCTTTGCCTCGCCAATCAGTCGCGGCACATTCGGGGCGCGGCACGCAAGCTCTCCGAAGAGCTGCAGCGGCAAATTCTCCCCGACGGCGGCCACATCTCGCGCAATCCCGGCGCGCTCATCGAGCTCTTGATCGACTTGCTGCCGTTACGACAAACCTTCGCGGCCCGCAACATCGCGCCGCCGCCTGCGCTGCTGAACGCGATCGACCGCATGATGCCGATGCTGCGCTTTTTCCGCCACGGCGACGGCAGCTTCGCACTATTCAACGGCATGAGCAGCGCGCCTTCCGACGTGCTGGCGACCCTGCTCGCCTATGACGACGCCCATGGCGCGCCGATGGCGAGCATGCCGCACACCGGGTTTCAACGGCTTGAGGCCGGCAATACGACGATCATCATGGACACCGGCCCGGCCCCACCGCCAAGCGTCAGTCACGACGCCCATGCCGGCTGCCTCTCGTTCGAATTGTCGTCGGGGACGAGCCGGATCGTCATCAATTGCGGCATGCCGTCAACCGGCCGCGACAACTGGCGCAGCTTTGCCCGCGGCACACCGGCGCATTCGACGCTGACTTTTCATGATGTCTCGTCCTGCCAGTTCGTCGAGCTTTCGGCGCTGAAGCGGCTGCTGCAGGGCGCTCCGATCGTCAGCGGCCCCACCAATGTGGAGAGCTATCGCGAAGAGGTCACCAATGGCGAGTTGCTCACGACATCGCATGACGGCTATCTCGATCAGTTCGGCGTGGTGCATCGCCGTGTGCTGATGCTCTCGCATGACGGCATCAGGCTCGACGGCGAGGACTCCCTGACGCCCGGACCAAGTGGCCGGATCAAGGGTAATGAGACCGACTACGCGCTGCGGTTTCACCTGCACCCCTCCGTAAAGGCAAGCCGCCTCACCGACGCGCGCGGTGTCATGCTGGTATTGCCTAACCGCGACGTCTGGACCTTCGAGGCGCTGGACGACAAGGTCGAGCTCGAGGACAGCGTTTTTCTGGCCGGCAATGACGGGCCGCGCCGCACCGCCCAGATCGTGATTCGCCAGGATTTGCGCCACGCTCCCTCGGTCCGCTGGAGTTTGGTACGCTCGCCGGCTTCGGCGTCGGCCACGACGGCAAGACGCAACGCACGCCGCGAACCGGAACTTCCGCTGTAATATTTGTGGCCAACCGTTGTCCGGCGCGCGCACCGGTTTTATCGCCGACAAAACCGTGCTACCCGGCGACCCGTCATCAGGGATTGAGGCATGTCTGAACATCTACGCCGCGTGACCCGCGCCTTGCTGTCCGTTTCCGATAAATCCGGGCTGGTCGAGTTCGCCCGCGCGCTTGTGAGCCAGGGCGTCGAGCTCATCTCGACGGGCGGTACCGCCAAGGCGATAGCGGCTGCGGGACTGAAGGTTAGGGATGTTTCAGAATTGACTGGGTTTCCCGAAATGATGGACGGAAGGGTCAAGACCCTGCATCCCAAGGTCCATGGCGGGCTATTGGCGATCCGGGACAACGCCGAGCACGCGCAAGCGATGAAGAACCACGGCATCGCGCCGATCGACCTTCTGGTGGTCAATCTCTATCCATTCGAGGCCGCCGTCGACAAGGGCGCCGGCTTTGAGGAGTGCATCGAGAATATCGATATCGGCGGACCCGCCATGATCCGAGGCGCGGCCAAGAATCATGACGACGTCGCCGTGGTCGTGGAACCGCAGGACTATCAAGTCGTGCTCGATGAGCTCGTAGCCAACAAGGGCGCCACGACGCTTTCGTTGCGACGACGTCTTGCCGCCAAGGCCTACGCCCGCACCGCCGCCTATGACGCGGCGATCTCGAACTGGTTTGCGCGTGAGCTCGACACTGCGGCGCCGGATTTTCGAGCCTTCGGCGGGCGGCTCATTCAATCGCTGCGCTATGGCGAGAACCCGCATCAGACGGCGGCGTTTTATCGCACGCCTGACACGCGCGCGGGCGTCGCCACCGCGCGGCAATTGCAGGGCCGGGAACTGTCCTACAACAACATCAACGACACCGATGCGGCCTATGAGTGCATCGCCGAGTTCGACGCGGCGCGCACCGCGGCCTGCGTCATCGTCAAGCATGCCAACCCCTGCGGCGTCGCTGAAGGCCCCGATCTCGTCGGCGCCTATCGCAAAGCGCTGGCATGCGATTCGACCTCCGCCTTTGGCGGCATCGTTGCGCTCAACCGGACGCTGGACGCGCAAGCCGCGCGCGCCATCACCGAAATCTTCACTGAAGTGATCATCGCGCCGGACGCCACCGAGGAAGCCATCGCGATCGTCGCGGCAAGACGCAACCTGCGGCTATTGCTGGCCGGTGGCCTGCCCGACCCGCGTGCGGCCGGGCTGACGGCAAAGACGGTCGCTGGCGGCTTGTTGGTGCAGAGCCGCGACAATGCCGTAGTCGACGACATGGAGTTGAAGGCGGTGACCAAGCGCGCGCCCACCGACGCCGAATTGCGCGACCTCAAATTCGCCTTCCGCGTCGCCAAGCACGTCAAATCCAACACCATTGTCTATGCCAAGGAGCTCGCTACCGTCGGCATCGGTGCCGGACAAATGAGCCGGGTGGATTCCGCGCGCATCGCCGCGCGCAAGGCGCTCGACGCGGCCGGCGAATTGAAGCTCGCCGCGCCATTGACGAAGGGCTCGGTAGTGGCATCGGACGCATTCTTCCCATTCGCCGACGGCATGCTGGCCTGCATCGAGGCCGGCGCCACCGCGGTCATTCAACCCGGCGGCTCGGTACGCGACGACGAAGTCATCAAGGCCGCCGACGATCACGGCATCGCCATGGTGTTCACCGGCGTGCGGCATTTCCGGCATTGAACTTCGTCGTCCCTGCGAAAGTATTGCTTTCGCAGGGACGACAGACGAATTTTATTCCTCCACCCTTGCCAATAGCGCGAGACCGCCAACAAAGAACAACACCAATACCGCCATGCCGGCCTTCTGGCTTTCGGTCACCGCGGTGACGATGCCGATCAGCAGCGGTCCGATGAAGGACGTGACCTTTCCGGTCAGCGCGAACAGCCCGAAATACTGTGCGATGCGGTCTTTCGGCGCCATGCGGATCAGAAGCGTCCGCGACGCTGCTTGCATCGGACCGCCGGCGGCGCCGATCAGACATCCGAGCACGAGATAGGCGCGCTCGGCAGGCGCGGCGAACAAGGCGCCGCCCGGCGCGGGTGAAGCAACCTTAAAGAACAAAATCGAATCCTTCGCGACCAGCATGATCGCCGTGATCGAGAACAGCAGAATCAGCATGCTGCCGGCGATCACCCGCTTCGGCCCGAGCTTGTCATCAAGCTTGCCGCCGAGCCAGGCGCCGAAGGTGCCGGCGATAGCGAGGATAATGCCGAAGGTGCCGATCTGGATCGTGTTCCAGCCGAAGGTGCCGGCGGCGTAAATGCCGCCGAACGCGAACAACGACACCAGCCCGTCGGTATAGATCATGTTGGCGAACAGGAACGCCGCCATCGATTTCCGCTTCGGCAATTCGAGCAGCGTCTGTCTTACTTCGGTCAGTCCCTCACGCAACGCTTCGCCTATCGCGTGTTTGGCCGGATAGTCCGGCGTCAGCAGAAACATCGGCAGGGCGAACACGACAAACCAGATCCCGGTCAAGGGGCCGGTGATACGGTCACCTTGATGCGTGGTGGGGTCGAGGCCAAACAGCGGCGCGAAGCCGAACAGCGTCCGTCCGGTTTCTGGGTTTGCCGCGAGAAAGCCCAGCACCAGCACAAGGCTGAGGATGCCGCCGACATAGCCGGTGGCCCAGCCTGTGCCCGACAATCGCCCGATCCTTTCCGGCGGCACCAGCGTCGGCATCATCGAATTATTGAAGACGGTAGCGAATTCGACACCGATGGTTGCAACAGCATAGGCGATGAGGAGCGCCGGAATCGTGCCGACGTCGCCCGGCCTGCCAATCCACATCAGCGAGGCACCGATCACCAGAAGCGCGCCGAACGCCGCAATCCACGGCTTACGACGGCCGCTGGCATCCGAGATCGCGCCCAGCACCGGCGACAAAAACGCGATGATTAACCCTGCCGCTGCCGTGGCAAATCCCCATAACGACTGGCCGCTGGCCGGATCGGCCGCGACGTGGGTCGCAAAATACGGCGCGAACACGAAGGTGGTGATCAGCGTAAAAAACGGTTCCGCCGCCCAGGCAAAGAAAATCCAGCTAACGACAGCCGCCCGCGGAGGATAGTCCTGCTGCGGATCGGCAATGCGTGCGTCGGAAGCCATGACCGCCATGCTCGAAAAATCCTTGTCCATCGCGACCGGGCGTGGTGCCCTCAGCATCGAAAGCCATATAGCATTCGCGGCGGCGTCGACCGCTGCGTTTTTTTCCGGTTCGACGGAGGAATGGTAATGAATTCCCTCAAGGCAAGATGGCGCAGGCTATTTGCGGCATTCGTGCTTTTCGCTGCGTTCTGCGCCGCCGCGACCGCGCAGGAACAACGCCGTGGCTTCTACGCGCCGCCGGCCTCCGACACCGTTCATCCTGTCGTCGCCGAGCACGGCATGGTGGTGGCGCAGGAGAAAATCGCCGCACGCATCGGCGCTGAGGTACTCAACCGCGGCGGCAATGCGGTCGACGCGGCGGTGGCCACCGGATTTGCGCTGGCCGTAACCTATCCACGCGCGGGAAATATCGGTGGCGGCGGATTTATGGTGATCCACTCGAAGGAGCGCGGCGAGGACGTCACGATTGATTATCGCGAGACCGCGCCGGCCGCCACCACTCCGCAGATCTTTCTGGGGCCCGACGGCAAGCCCGATAGCACCAAGTCGCGCGATTCCGCGCTCGGCATCGGCGTTCCCGGTACCGTGGCAGGATTGAGCCTGGCGCTGGAAAAATATGGTTCGGGAAAATTTACACTCGCGGAATTGCTAAAACCCACGATCGCGCTGGCCCACGACGGCTTTGTCGTGACCGATGATGTCGCCGACACCATGCCCGAGGAGTACCCGCGGCTGGCTCACTGGCCGTCGGCGACCAAGATATTTTCCGGCAAGGACGGCGCACCCTTACGCGATGGCGACCTGCTGGTTCAGACCGATCTGGCGACGACGCTGTCGGCGATTGCCGAACAAGGCCCGCGCGGCTTCTATCAGGGGCCGGTCGCAGAAAAGCTGGTGAAAGGGATTGGCGAGGCCGGCGGCATCATGACGCTCGACGATCTTAAATCCTACTCGGCCACGATCCGCGCGCCAGTGCACGGCAGCTATCGCGGTTTTGACGTCATCTCGATGCCGCTGCCATCGTCCGGCGGCGTCGTGCTCATGGAAATTCTCAATATCCTGGAGGGGTTTCCGATGGGCGAGATGAAGCAGGGCGCTGCGCCCTCGCTGCATGTCATGATCGAGGCGATGAAGCGCGCCTATGCCGATCGCGCGCGCTATCTCGGCGATCCCGCTTTTGTCAAAGTGCCGGTGGCGACCCTGATCTCAAAGGATTACGCGGCCAACCAGCGCGCCGGCATCGATCTCGACCACGCCACGCCGTGGACCGACGCACTCTCGGCTGTCCCGCCGCGCGAAGGCAGCAACACCACGCATTTTTCGGTGGTCGACAGTTTGGGCAATGCGGTTAGCAATACCTATACGCTGAATTTCAACTATGGCGTTGGCCTCGTCGCCGAAGGCACCGGCGTGCTGCTCAACAACGAGCTCGACGATTTCACCGCAGCGCCGGGCGCAGCCAATGCATTTGGCCTGGTCGGATTTGAGGCCAACCTGCCCGGCCCCGGCAAGCGGCCACTGTCTTCGATGTCGCCGACCATCGTGTTGAAAGACGGCAAGCCAATTCTGGTCACCGGCTCGCCCGGCGGCAGCCGCATCATCTCCGCGGTGATGCAGGTGATCGTCAATGTCCTCGATTACCATATGGACGTCGCGGCAGCGGTGGCCGCGCCGCGCCTGCACCATCAATGGCTGCCGGACGAGGTGCGGGTCGAGTACGGCTTTACCGACAACACGCTCGAGGCGCTGCGGGCCAAGGGCCATCGCGTGATCGAACCGCTGGGGCGGACCTCGGCCAATTCGATCGCCGTGACCGACAAGGGATTGCTGGGAGCGCCCGATCCGCGCAGCCGTGGCGCGGCGGCGGCCGGACAATAGCCGATCGCGAAAATTTCCTCCCCTGGCCGGCGAGGCGGCGGTAAGCTTCCGGCAAACCTGCGCCGTGATCCGCGGGCGCTTAGGCAAACCGGAGGCCGCCCGATGACATCGCTCAAAGGCAAGACGCTGTTCATATCCGGCGCGAGCCGCGGCATCGGGCTTGCGATCGCGCTGCGCGCCGCGCGCGATGGCGCCAATATCGCCATCGCCGCGAAAACCGCGGAACCGCATCCGAAACTCAAAGGCACGATCTATACTGCCGCCGACGAGGTGCGCGCCGCGGGCGGCAAGGCCTTGCCTGTGCTTTGCGACATCAGGGACGAAGCGCAGGTGATCGCGGCGATCGAGAAGACCCTCGCCGAATTCGGCGGCATCGATATCTGCGTCAACAATGCCAGCGCCATCAGCCTGACCAATTCGCAAGCGACCGACATGAAGCGGTTCGACCTGATGATGGGCATCAACACCCGCGGCACTTTCATGGTGTCGAAATACTGCATCCCGCACCTGAAGAAGGCGGATAACCCGCATATTCTGATGCTATCGCCGCCGCTCGACATCAAGGCCAAATGGTTCGAGCATTCGACCGCCTACACCATTGCAAAATTCGGAATGAGTCTATGCGTGCTCGGTCTAGCGGCCGAACTGAAATCCTCGGGCGTCGCGGTCAATGCGCTGTGGCCGCGGACCACGATCGCCACGGCTGCGGTCGGCAATCTGCTCGGCGGCGACGCCATGATGCGCGCCAGCCGCAGGCCCGAAATCATGGGCGATGCGGCGCACGCGATCCTCACCAAGCCGGCGCGCGAATTCACCGGACAATTCTGCATCGACGACAAGGTGCTCTACGCAAGCGGCGTGCGCGATTTCGAGCCTTATCGCGTCGATCCGGCGGTCGCGCTGATGTCGGATTTCTTTGTGCCCGACGACGACGTGCCGCCGCCCGGCGTCAGCGTAAAGGCGCTGCCTTCGGTGGGCGGGGTTCAAACGTCGCGCTAGAATGCACCGGTCGTCTCAACGGCCGACCGCATAGGGTCCGCCTTTTTCCAGCGCGCGCTGGTAGGCCGGGCGGGCATGGATGCGCTCGAGATACGCCATCGCCTTGGGATGGCCCTGTTCTAGTCCGCCGCGCGCCGCCGCCGCTTCCAGCGGAAAGCTCATCTGGATGTCGGCTGCGGTGATTTCATTGCCGGCGAACCATTGGCTTTTCGCAAGCTCGCTTTCCCAGAAGGCCATGTGCTGCTTGAGTTGCGGATTGACCAGCGTGGCCAGCGCCTGATTGCAGACCTTGCGCACCAGAGGACGCAGCAGCGCCGGCGCGCGCTTCGGCATCAGCGTGAACAACAGCTTCAACAGCAGTGGCGGCATCGCGGAGCCTTCGGCGTAGTGCAGCCAATAGGTGTAGCGCAGGCGCTCTGCGGTTTTGGGCGGCGGGATCAGACCGCCGTTGCCATAGCTGTCGACGATGTATTCGGCGATCGCGCCCGACTCGGCGATGGTGTTGCCGTTGTCGGTGATAACAGGCGACTTTCCGAGGGGGTGGATCGCGCGCAACTCGGCCGGCGCGCGCATATCGGGCTGACGCTGGTAGCGGACGATCTCGTAGGGCACGCCGAGTTCCTCCAGCAGCCACAGCACGCGCTGCGAACGGGAGTTGTTGAGGTGATGGACGGTGAGCATGGCTGGTGCCTCGGCGGTGTCTTTGTGTTCGGCGACGCGGTGGTGCCAGCGACACCATCGAAAGTCGAGCGATCTCGGCTGAGAATTATACCCGGATGTTATTGACCAAATTATATTACCCGGGTAATATGCCCATCATGAGCCAGCCTGTGGACATTTACGTTGCCTTCGATGGTGACCGCCGCGTCGCGGCTGGTAATTTGCCGGATGTTGCGCGCGCGACGAAAGAGCTGCTGGATCGGCGCAAGGAGGCCTCGGTCTTCATTTTTGACGGGGTGACGGGCGTCCTCGTCGATCTGGATTTTCGCGGCACCGTTGGCGACGTTCTGGCACGGCTGCCAGCCAACGCAGGGACGCAAGCGGCGGAGGCTTTGCCCGCCGCGCCTCGCGGCCCCGGCCGTCCGAAACTTGGCGTGGTCGCCCGCGAAGTCACGCTTCTGCCCAGGCACTGGGAATGGCTGGCGCGGCAACCCGGCGGGGCTTCGGTCGCGCTGCGCAGGCTGGTCGAAGAAGCGCGCCGAGCCGGCGAGGAGAGGGACGGCATCCGGCAGGCCCAGGACGCTGCCTATCGATTCATGTCGGCGATGGTCGGCAACAAGCCGCATTACGAGGACGCCATTCGCGCGCTGTTTGCCAACGAACGGGGCCGTTTCAAAGCACTGGTCGCCGCTTGGCCCGCGGACTTGCGCGATCAGACACTGATCTTCGCGGAGCGAGCCTTTCGCCACGAAACGGACGAGGGTTCCAGTTGATCCGGCAGCCGCGAACGGCTAGGCTTAATG
>DATGGY010000136.1:0-73520 GCA_035308285.1 Bradyrhizobium sp.
GATGGGTTCGCTTAGCATTTGGCACTGGATCGTCGTGATCGCAGTCGTCCTGCTGCTGTTCGGTCGTGGCAAGATTTCCGACCTGATGGGAGACGTTGCCCAGGGCATCAAGGCCTTCAAGAAGGGCATGCAGGACGATGAGAAGACTGCGGAAAAGACTGAACCCGTAAAGACGATCGACCATAGCGCGTCGCAGCCTTCGGCAGCGCGGTCGGATGTCGGCAGCAAGGCTGTCTGAGCTTTTTGGCACAGGTTTTCGGCAAGCTTCCAGCGTTGATCTTGCGGCGGGGGCAAGAGCGGTGGAGGAAAACCGCGGGCGGCCCGGATCACATTGACCGATGCCGGTGGAGTTGCCTCGCGTGAGCGGAATCTTTCATGTTCGACATCTCGTGGAGTGAATTCGCCATCATCGCGGTCGTCGCGCTGATCGCCATCGGTCCCAAGGAATTGCCGGGCGTGCTGCGCATGGTCGGACAATGGATGGGCAAGGCGCGCAAGATGGCGGCCGAATTCCAGAGTCAGTTCCAGGAGGCGATGCGCGAGGCCGAAATGGCCGACCTCAAGAAAAGTTTCGATGAGGTCAAGGAGGCGGCTACTGGATTTACCAGTGGCAACGTCATGACCTCGCTGCAAAAGGACGTCAGCGCCGCCCTCAATATCGATGAGATCGACAAGCCCGCGGTGAGCACGGAAGCGCCGGCCCCATCAGGTGAAATTTCCACCGACACCCATACCGCCGAAGCACCGGCGCAGCCGCTTGCGATCACGGCTGAAAGTCAGCCACAGCCGATCGAGCCGGCAGCCGCTGAGGTCGAAGCCTCACGGGAAGCCAAAGCGTCATGAGCGCCGAGGATATCGAGGCCAGCAAGGCCCCGCTGATGGATCATCTGATCGAGCTGCGCTCGCGCCTGATCAAGGCGCTGCTCGGGTTCGGCGTCGCCTTCATCTTCTGCTTCTTCTTTGCCAAGCAGATCTACAACGTGCTGGTGTGGCCTTTCGTCTGGGTGGCCGGCGCGGAAAATTCGAAATTCATCTACACCGCGTTACTCGAATATTTCATCACTCAATTGAAGCTCGCGCTGTTCGGCGCCGGTTTCATCTCGTTTCCGATCGTGGCCACGCAAATCTACAAATTTGTCGCGCCCGGTCTTTACAAGCACGAGCGCAGCGCTTTCCTCCCCTATTTGATCGCGACGCCAGTCTTTTTCGTGCTGGGATCGATGCTGGTTTATTTCGTGGTGCTGCCGATGCTGGTGCGTTTTTCGCTAGGCATGCAGCAGCTCGGCGGCCCGGAAAGCGCGCAAATCCAGCTTTTGCCGAAGGTCGGCGAATATCTGTCCTTGATGATGTCGCTGATCTTCGCCTTCGGCATCGCCTTTCAACTGCCGGTGATCCTGACCCTGCTGGGACGGATCGGCATCATCACCTCGAAGCAGTTGCGCGACAAGCGACGGTATTTCATCGTGGTCGCTTTCATCATTGCGGCCGTGCTGACCCCGCCTGACGTGCTGAGCCAGGCCTCCCTCGCGATCCCCCTTCTAGCGCTCTACGAAGGCTCGATCATCGCCGTGCGCGTTGTAGAAAAGAACGCGACATCGCGAGCGGCCAGCGCCGCTACCCCGCCACCCGCAAGCCCGCCGCCCGATCCGACGCCGGCGGAGTAGGGTGTCGTTCCCGGACGCGGCGCAGTGGCTTCGGTGTTCCAAATCACCCCTATTCGGGTTACTGGATGCCGGCGTTGCCGGCACGACTCAAGGACCAACCCCCTATGCACGACATCAAATGGATTCGTGAAAATCCGGAAGCCTTCGACGCCGCGCTGAAGCGGCGCGGGCTTGTGCCGCTGTCCGCTTCGCTGCTGGCGATCGATGAAAATCGGCGCGCCGCGATCCTGAAGTCGGAGCAGGCGCAAGCGCGGCGCAATGCCGCTTCCAAGGACATCGGCGACGCCAAGAAGGCGAAGGACGAGGCGCGCGCCGCCAGGTTGATGGCCGAGGTCACCGAACTCAAGACGACCATGCCGGAACTTGAGTTGGCAGCGAAGAGCGCGGACGAGGAACTGGAGAAGGAATTGGCCGCGATTCCCAATCTGCCGCTCGACGAGGTCCCCGACGGCGTCGACGAGCACGGCAACGTGCTGCACCACGTATTCGGCGCGGTGCGCAACTATGCGTTCACGCCAAGACCACATGACGATCTCGGTGCCGCGCTCGGTTTCATGGACTTTGAGACGGCAGCGAAATTATCCGGCGCGCGGTTCGTAGTGCTCAAGAAAGGCTTGGCGCGGCTGGAGCGCGCGATCGGACAGTTTATGCTCGATCTACATACCAACGAGCACGGCTACATGGAAATCAATCCGCCGCTGTTGGTGCGCAACGATGTGATGGTCGGCACGGGACAGCTGCCGAAGTTTGAAAACGATCAGTTCTGGGCCATCAAGGGCGAATTGTTGGCGGAGATTGAAAAGAATTCAGCAGCGGGAGTTGATGGAGATGCGGGGCAAGTGGCCTTCGCAGGGGTGCTTGATAACCTGAGGCACGATCGTCTCGGTCTCATCCCCACCGCCGAAGTCCCGCTGACAAACCTCGTCCGCGATTCCATCGTCGAAGAAAAAGAACTCCCGATGCGGCTGACGGCGCTGACGCCGTGTTTTCGTGCGGAGGCCGGTGCCGCCGGCCGCGACACTCGCGGCATGATCCGTCAGCATCAATTCACAAAAGTCGAGCTGGTCTCGATCACGACGCCCGAGACGAGCAAGGACGAGCACGAACGCATGCTCGCCTGCGCCGAGGAGGTATTGCGGCAGCTCGACCTGCATTACCGCGTAATGACGCTGTGCGCCGGCGACATGGGGTTTTCCGCGCAGAAGACCTATGACATCGAGGTCTGGATGCCCGGACAATTCTCAAGCCAGGGCGAGGGCGGCGCGTTCCGGGAAATTTCGAGCTGCTCGGTGTGCGGCGAGTTCCAGGCGCGGCGGATGGATGCGCGCTATCGCGGAGGCGACGGCAAGCCGCGCTTTGTGCACACCCTCAATGGTTCCGGCACCGCCGTCGGCCGGGCATTGATCGCCGTCATGGAAACCTACCAGCAGGCGGACGGCTCGATCGCCGTGCCCGACGTCCTGCAGCCTTATGTGGGTGGGTTGAAGGCGATCGAACCCGACAAATGATTTGGCGGGATTTTTTCCGGCACTGTTGCGCGTTCGATGTTGCGAACACGCTGCGTCCGGGTATCCTGGCTTGCTGCCGCGGCGACATACCGACGCCTTCGTTGGCCGGCTTGGAGAGACGACAATTCGAAAATGGCCCTGCATCGCGACATTTACTGGGTGGGCAGGCAATGGGCTGTCACGGGCTACGGCATCCAGGCATGCGATCAGAAACAAAAGGGGCAATTCGACATCGCGGCCTCGAAGCTTTGGGAAGACGGCGTGCAGGAGGGTGTACGCGCCCAGAAATGGCTCAACGCCGAGGATTTTGAAAAGGCGGTTTCGGTAGCCCGGAAATATTATCCGGAGCCGCCTCGAAAGGCGCCACCGCCCGAAAATCCAGTTTCGGCTGCCGAAGAAATCGCCCCGGCGGCCGAGCCGGTGAAGCCGATTGCGCGGTCGTTCGAGATGCGCACCGCCGGTTTGTCCGCAAAACTCGTTCCGGTTTGGCGCATCAGCGTTCGCACGAGCAGTGTCAAAGGTGTCCGACGATGATCGGCATTTGAATTGCAGTATCGGCGATCCCGACATGCGATGTTCACCTTCGTCGGATGTTTTTCCAAGGCGAGGATTTTGACCATGGAATGGCCCAAGAGGCCGGTCATGATCAGCTCCATTCCGGAACCTTGGTCGGGAGACGATGGGTCCGGTAACGTTCTCCGGCGACGAGGTGCGCCATGCCCGAACATCGGCCGGTATCGGCAGCGCAAATCGCCGCGATCAAGCGGCCGGATTGTCCGGACTGCGCGCGCACGCGCATGCTGCTGTCGAGGCTCGAGGCGGGACCGATGGGCGACGGTCGTCGCACTTTCGAATGTTGCAAATGCGGTCGGATCGAAACGGCGACCGTCTTGGCCGATCCCATGAAATCCGCGCGCGGCTGGCTTTCCGGCGAACTCAAGCCGCCGACTTGATTGCCGGTCCGTCGCCGAATCCGACGCTCCCCTTCGCCCTACAAATCCGCAATCAAAACAGCGGGTTTGCCTCATGCGCGATAGCCGGATAATACGGCGCTTCCACGGTCGTAGAATCGATCGAAGAGGACCGGTGCGCCGATGCGAATTCTATGCACTAATGACGACGGCATCCATGCCACGGGCCTGAAGGTGGTCGAGCAGATTGCACACGCCTTGTCCGATGACGTCTGGATAGTAGCGCCGGAACTCGATCAATCCGGCGTCTCGCATTCGCTGTCGCTCAATGACCCACTTCGCTTACGCGAAGTAGGTCCACGCCATTTTGCGGTGCGCGGCACGCCGACCGACTGCGTCATCATGGGCGCGCGCCACATCCTCGGTGAAAAGATGCCCGATCTCGTGCTTTCGGGCGTCAACAAGGGCCGCAACGTCGCCGAAGACGTGGTCTATTCCGGCACGATCGCAGGTGCGCTCGAGGGCACGATCCTCGGCTTGCCGTCTTTCGCCCTGTCGCAGGAATTCTCGTTTGAGTCGCGCGAAAGACCGTTGTGGGACACCGCTCTGCAATTTGGCCCGCCGCTTCTGCGCAAGGTGATCGATGCCGGCGTGCCCAAGAACACCGTGATCAACGTCAACTTTCCGGCCTGCGCGCCCGGTGAAGTCGCGGGCGTCCGTGTGACGCGGCAGGGCCAGCGCAATCTCGGTTTTCTGAAGGTGGACCAGCGACGCGATGGCCGCGGCAATCCGTATTTCTGGATCGGATTCGAGCGGCTGGCACACGCCGACGTTCCGGCCGAGGGGACCGATCTTTGGGCGCTGGCGTCGCGCTATGTGTCGGTGACGCCATTGCGGCTTGATCGCACCGACGAGGCATTCTCCGAAGCGCTGACGGCGACGTTGAAGTGAAGCGAGGGCCCCAAGTCGGGCGGCTTTTTCTCGCGCGATACGCTAAACTGCGGCGCTCTTGAGGGTATTGTCGATCATCCTGGCGAGGGTCTCGATCTGGAACGGTTTCTGCAACGCAGGACGGTCGCGGTATTCCTCGGGCAAGCCCGAAGAACCGTACCCGGTCGCAAATATGAAGGGACGGTTGCGCGCCTTGATCAGCTCGGCGACCGGCGAGATCACCCTGCCATTGACGTTGACGTCAAGAATGGCGAAATCGAATTCGATCGATTGCGCGAGCCGCAAGGCCTCGTTGATTTCCCCGGCCTCTGCTGCGACGGTGTAGCCGAGCTCTTCCAGCATGTCGGCCACCATCATTCTGATCATGACCTCATCCTCGACGAGGAATACAGAACTGCCTTGCGGCCGAGTCGTCATCAGTCGAGTCCTTGCCCTTCCCGGAACCAGAGGTTCGCAAATAACGACAAATGGCGCAATCTCGGTGTGCGCGCCCGGCCCAAAATTCGCTATTCGGGTCGGGGAGATCGACAGGCTTGATCGCGCCGGCGCGCTAACGCCAGGAGTAGGTATTGGGTTCCATGGCGGGAACGCCGGGCCGGGCCCAAAGCATTTCCTCGAGGCTGGCGTCAGCTAGTCCGTTGAACCACTGCCACCAGAGACTTTCGCGGAACATCCTATGTCAAACGTTCAAAATCCGCCAAAAAAGATGATGTTTCAGCTCAATCTACGGCGGCGCGGGATCAGCGATCAGGCGGTGCTCCGCACCGTGGAAGAAATTCCGCGCGAGATGTTCGTGGAGACGGCCGATCGTAATGACGCCTACCGAGACAGCGCGCTGGGGATCGCCTGCGGGCAGACGATTAGCCAGCCCTTTGTGGTGGCCTATATGACCGAGCAGTTGCAGCTCCAGAAGCACCACAGCGTGCTCGAGATTGGTACCGGTTCGGGTTACCAGGCCGCCATCCTGTCCCGGCTTTGCGACCGCGTCCTGACCGTCGAGCGCTATCGGACCCTGGCCGACCGGGCGAGGGCACGGCTTCAAGAGCTCGGCTGCGACAATGTCGAGGTCATGCTGGGGGACGGTTTTGACGTTCCCCCCGAAGCCGGCAATTTTGACCGCATCATCGTAACCGCGGCGATGGAGCAAATTCCCGACGCGCTGGCCGAGCGGCTCGAGCCCGACGGCGTTCTGATCGCGCCGGTCGGACCACCGCATGGCATCCAGACGCTTGTCCGTCTGCTCAGAACCGACACCGGGTTCGAGCGCAAGGAGCTCGTCGACGTGCGTTTTGTGCCGGCGCTCCACGGCATCGCGCGCGAACTGTAAAAAGGGCGGATCGACTGTACTGCCAACATCTTATTCCCCGGTTTAAGTGGTTGTTTACTCGCTACGTGTTTACTCAAAACGGTGTTTTGTTGCGTACGAGTGAGTAACCATGTCCCGTGTCGTCGAGTTGCTTTGCTCGCGTCGTGTACCGCACGCCGCGGTGTTGGTGCTGATTTCGATCGGTTTTGCCGGCTGTAGCGCCGATTCAACGACACGCTTTTCCCAAAATCCCTTTGCCTCCCAGCCTGAGGCGACGTCTTCGGCGCAGGACCGCGAACTTCCGCAATATTCTCGCCCGCAGTCGCAATATCAGTCCCAAAACCTGCCGCCGGCGATCACAGCACCCCAATCCTATCCCTCTGGCAGCACAGCGGTTTCGGGCGGGGGGAGGGGCCTTGCCTCATATGCGCCGCCGGCGCGTCCAATCGAGCCCACCGGCAGCGTTCCGCGTTCGATCGCCGCCGGTAACCCCGCCCAAGGCACGACAATCATCGTCGGCACCAGCGATACGCTGGAAATCCTGGCGCGCCGCTACAACGTGAGCCCGGCCGCGATCCTGCAGGCCAATGGGTACAAGGGCCCGCGCGTTCTTTCGCCGGGTCAGCAGCTAATCATTCCCCGTCCGTACCCGGTTGCCGCTGCACCCGCCGTTGCCGCCCCCGTCATCAAATCGGCGGCTCCGGTAGCCGCACCATCGGTTCACGTGGTTAACCGCGGCGATACGCTGCTTGGCATCGCGCGGCGCAATCATATTTCGGCGGCCGAGCTTGCCAGGGCCAACGGCATCGAGCTAACCGCAAAACTGCGGCTTGGAATGAAGCTCACGGTGCCGGCGCAGGCGGCCGCTGCGCCGATCGCCCAGCCGGCGGTGGCGAGCGTGCAGCCGGCAGCGTCGTCTTCGTCCGCGACCCGATTTGCAGCGGGCGATCCGCAGCAAAAGGCAAGATTGGCGCAGTCGACGGCAGCCGAGGACACGCCGGTGGAAACTCCGGTGAAAGCCGCTGAGGCAACCGGCGCGCTGCCGACATTCCGCTGGCCGGTTCGGGGCAAGGTCATCACCAGCTACGGCGCCAAGACCAACGGCAAGGCCAATGACGGCATCAATCTCGCGGTGCCGGAGGGGACCCCCATCAAGGCGGCCGAGGACGGCGTCGTCGCCTATTCCGGAAATGAACTCAAAGGCTACGGCAACCTCGTTCTCATTCGCCACGCCAACGGTTATGTCACCGCCTACGCCCATGCGAGCGAGCTTCTGGTGAAGCGTGGCGACACTATCAAGCGCGGTCAGATCATCGCCAAATCCGGCCAGTCCGGCGAAGTGGCTTCACCGCAGCTTCATTTCGAGATCCGCAAGGGGTCGTCGCCGGTCGATCCGCTACAATTCCTCAACGGTGCGTGAGCTCGGGCTGCCGGCGTCTTATTTGCCGCTCAATCGCACACCGAGCCGTCCCGCCAGTTCCTGCGTGAATTGCCAGGCCACCCGCCCCGAACGTGAGCCGCGCGTCGTCGACCACTCCAGCGCTTCGCGCTCAAGCTCGTCTTCGGCAACCTTGATGGCAAAATAGCTGCAATAGCCCTTCACCATCGCCAGATATTCGTCCTGGCTGCAGCGATGAAAGCCCAGCCACAATCCAAAGCGATCGGAGAGCGATACCTTCTCTTCGACTGCCTCGCCGGGATTGATCGCAGTTGACCGCTCGTTTTCGATCATCTCGCGCGAGAGCAGGTGCCTGCGGTTGGAGGTCGCGTAGAGAATGACATTGTCCGGACGGCCCTCGATTCCGCCTTCCAGAACCGCCTTCAGCGATTTATAGGAAGCATCATTGCCGTCGAACGACAGGTCGTCGCAGAACACGATGAAATTGGATTGCGAGCCGCGCAAGAGATCCATCAGCGCCGGCAGGCTCTCGATATCCTCGCGGTGAATTTCGATCAGCTTCAGGCGATCGGCGGGTTTGCGATGGTGATTGATGCTGGCGTGAGCCGCCTTCACCAGCGAGGATTTGCCCATGCCCCGCGCGCCCCATAGCAGCGCATTGTTGGCAGGCAGCCCGTTGGCAAAGCGCTCGGTGTTCTCGATCAGAATGTCGCGCATCCGATCGATACCCTTCAGAAGGCCGATGTCGACGCGGCTGACGCGCGGCACCGCGGCCAGCCGTCCGTCCGGATGCCAGATGAAGGCGTCGGCTTGGGCAAGTGAATCGGCGGCCGAGGCGGCGGGGGATGCGGCGGAAAGGTGGGTGACGATCGCTTCCAACGCACACGCAATCCGCTCCGGCGCATCGCCCCCGGAAGCCTGCACGGCCATTTGTTCCGACGTCGACGGGGTTTTTCGCAAGGCCGCCCTTGGCGCGGAGCGAGGGGCTGATTTACGGGGCTTTTTTGACATCTTGGGTCTTCCTGACCATGCACCCTTAACGGGCCTTACGGGGGGCCGCAAGCGCCGCAAATGAGGGGTCGGCCAGCGTTGCAATTGGGACCGCGGCCGCTATAGTCCGCGCGAATTTGCCCGGATCGGCTCGGCGCTCAGGCGCCCTGCGGTTCATTCCCGTTCCACGAGGATTGCACGAATGCTGATTACTCCTGCGTTTGCCCAGGCCGCAGCCGGCGGCGACACCAACAGCATGTTGATGTCGCTGCTGCCATTCGCGCTGATCTTCGTGATCATGTATTTCCTGATTCTGCGGCCGCAGCAGAAAAAGGTGAAGGACCACGCCGAACTCGTGAAGAATATCCGGCGCGGCGACACCGTGGTCACGTCCGGCGGGCTGGTCGGCAAGGTGACCAAGGTCGTCGACGACGACCAGATCGAGTTCGAGATTTCGGATGGTGTGCGAGTCCGGCAGATGCGGCAGATGATTTCGGGCGTCCGCGCCAAGGGCGAGCCGGCCAAGGAGAAGAGCGAGCTCAGCAAGGATGAGACGTCCGCGGGCTGATCTCTCAGGCACCGCATTCTCCTTTATCTGACGGGTCAACTCGATGTTGTATTTCACACGGTGGAAGGCGCTGGCGATCATTCTGACGGCGCTGTTCGTGTGCCTGTGCGCGGTTCCGAATTTCTTTCCTGAGGCGAAGGTGAAGACCTGGCCGCTCTGGGCGCAGCGCCACCTGGTGCTGGGTCTCGATCTGCAGGGCGGTTCCTACCTTCTGCTCGAGGTCGATTCCAACTATGTCAGGAAGGAAAAGCTCGATCAGGTGCGGGACGATGTTCGCCGCGCGCTGCGCGAGGCCAAGATCGGTTATACCGGCCTCAATGCGCGAAATGACGCCGTCGAAGTTCGTATATCGAGAGAGACCGATCTTCCCAACGCGCTGACAAAATTGCGCGAGCTGTCGCAGCCGCTTGGCGGCCTGCTCGGCTCTAGTGGCCAGCGCAGCCTCGTGGTCAGCGACGCCGGGGGCGGATCGATTCGTATGACCATTCCGCAAGCGGCGATTAACGAGCGGATCCGGCAAACGATCGAGCAATCGATCCAGATCGTCGAGCGCCGCGTCAACCAGCTCGGCACGGTCGAGCCGGTGATTCAGCGGCAGGGCACCGATCGCATTCTGGTGCAGGTTCCTGGTCTGCAGGATCCGACGCGGTTAAAGGAGCTTCTCGGCAAGACCGCCAAGATGGAATTCCGGATGGTCGATGAGACCGTATCGCCGGAGCAGGCCACGCAGGGCCGCGCGCCACCGGATGACGAAATTCTGATGAGCGCTCAAGCGCCAAAGGTACCCTACGTCATCAAGAAGCAGGTGCTCGTTTCAGGCGGCGACCTCACCGACGCCCAACCGGGTTTCGACCAGCGCACGAGCGAGCCGGTGGTCAACTTCCGCTTCAATACCTCCGGCGCGCGCAAATTCGCCCAAGCGACGGAGGAGAATGTCGGGCAGCGCTTTGCGATCGTGCTCGACAACGAAGTGATCTCGGCGCCTGTGATCCGTGAGCCGATCCGGCAAGGCCAGGGCCAGATATCCGGAAGCTTCACCGTGCAATCCGCCAACGATCTCGCGATCCTGCTGCGCGCCGGCGCCTTGCCCGCGCCGCTCACTGTGATCGAAGAGCGCACCGTCGGTCCCGGCCTCGGTCAGGATTCGATCGAAAAGGGCGAACTCGCGGCCTATGTCGGTTCGATCATGGTCGTCGTGTTCATGCTGGCGACCTATCGGTTGTTTGGTCTGTTCGCCAATATCGCCGTCACCATCAACGTCGCCATGATTTTCGGCGTGTTGTCGCTGCTCAATGCCACGCTGACGCTGCCGGGCATTGCCGGCATCGTGCTGACCGTCGGTATCGCGGTCGACTCCAACGTCCTGATCTATGAGCGCATCCGCGAAGAAATTCGCGGCGGGCGTAACGCGATTTCTGCGATCGATGCCGGTTTCAAGCGCGCGCTGTCGACCATTCTCGACTCGAACATCACGACCTTCATCGCCGCCGCGGTGTTATTTTATATCGGCACCGGCCCGGTCCGCGGATTTGCCGTGACGCTAGGCATAGGCATCCTCACCACGGTTTTCACCGCGTTTACCCTCACCCGGCTGATCGTGGCGGGATGGGTGCGGTGGAAGCGGCCGCAGAGCGTGCCGATCTAGGGGAATGCGGCTTTGACTCATTTCGTTCTCATCGCGCTGGGTATTCTGATTGTCGTGCTGACCGTCGTCAGCGTGCTCGGCGTTCTGCCACCCTTGCGGATCGTGCCGGACAATACGCATTTCGATTTTACGCGCTTTCGCCGCATCAGTTTTCCGATCTCGGCGATGCTGTCGATTTTGGCGATCACATTGTTCTTTACCCATGGACTGAATTTCGGAATCGACTTCAAGGGCGGTACGCTCATGGAGATACGGGCTAAATCCGGTGCCGCCGACATCGCCTCCATGCGGGCGACGCTAAATGGCCTTGCCCTCGGCGATGTCCAGTTACAGCAATTTGGAGGCCCGGACGAAGTGTTGATCAGGGTCGCCGAGCAGCCCGGCGGCGATGCCGCGCAACAAGTTGCTGTGCAAAAGGTGCGTAATGCGCTCGGCGATTCCGTGGACTATCGGCGTGTCGAGGTGGTGGGACCACGCGTCTCCGGCGAACTACTCGCCTATGGCATGCTTGGGCTGATGCTCGCGATCGCCGCGATCCTGATCTATCTCTGGTTCCGCTTCGAGTGGCAGTTTGCACTCGGCGCCATGATCGCCAACGTGCACGACATCGTGCTGACGATCGGCTTCATGTCGATCTCGCAGGTCGACTTCGACCTTACCAGTATCGCGGCGCTGTTGACGATCCTCGGCTATTCGCTGAACGACACGGTCGTTATCTATGACCGTATCCGCGAAATGCTGCGGCGGTACAAGAAGATGCCGATGCCGCAATTGCTCAACGAATCGATCAATTCCACGCTGTCGCGCTCTATCATCACCCACGTCACGGTGACGCTGGCCTTGCTGGCGCTGCTGGTGTTCGGCGGCAACGCGATCCACAGTTTCACGGCAGTCATGATGTTCGGCGTCGTGCTGGTTGGCACTTATACCTCGATCTTCATCGCTGCGCCGATTCTGATCTATCTCGGTGTCGGTACCCACCGCGCCGACGCGCCGGACACGCCGGAAAAGAAGTGACGCGGGCGTGATCCCGAAAAGTGAAAACCGGCTTTCGGACGAGATCATGCCCAAACAAGCAAGCAACCAACCGGACGCTCCACATCTGCCGAGGTCGGCCCCGATCGATGCTTACGGCAATGGCGGCTTTGCCTTCGCCGAAATGTCGCATCGCGGCTCGCTCCTCTGCCTGCCGGACGCGATCTGGGCGTGGCCGGTGACAAAGCCTGCCGATATTGACGAGGAATCGCTGGCCCGAGTCTTCGCAGCTGCGAATGCGATTGATACTCTCGTGGTTGGGACGGGCACGGATGCTTGGGTCCCTCCCATGGGCCTTCGCGAGGCGCTGCGCTCGGTCGGTGTCGTGATGGAGCCGATGCAAACCGGTCCGGCAATCCGCACCTACAACATCATGATCGGCGAAAGGCGGCGGGTTGCGGCAGCGCTGATCGCGGTTCCATGAGCGACACTACCCAGAGCAAGGAGGCGGCCGGCTTCTGCGCCGATCTGGTGCGCTCGCGTGATTTTGCTCGCTACGCATCGACGCTGTTTGTGCCCGGCCCGGAGCGCCGCGCGCTGTTGGCCCTATATGCCTTCAATGTCGAGGTGTCGCGTGTCCACGTGCAGGTGAGTCAACCTCTGCCGGGTGAGATGCGCCTGCAATGGTGGAGCGACATGCTGGCCGGCAAGAGCCATGGTGGCGCCGAGGGCAATCCGGTTGCCCTCGAATTGTTGCTCGCGATCCGGACCTGGCGGTTGCCGGTCGAGCGGCTGTCGCGCCTGATCGACGAGCATCAGTTCGATCTTTACAACGATCCGATGCCGACCATGGCGGCGCTGGAAAGTTACATCAACGACACTTCATCGGCGTTGTTTTCGCTGGCCGCCGCGGTCTTGGGACAATCGTTCGCAGAAATCGAACACCTCGCCCGCCACGCCGGACTCGCACAGGGCCTGACACAGATAATGGTTTTGCTGCCGCTCGACGCATCGCGACGGCAACTATTTGTCCCGCAACAAGTGCTGGCCAACCATGGCTGCGGCATCGAGGATGTCTTCGCAGCTAAGGAAACCCCGAACGTGCGAGCCGCAGTCGATAAGGTGCTTGGCGAGGCGCGGGAACATCTGAAGACCGCCTTTACCTTGCTTGCGAGCGCGCCATCGGAAACGCGGCTGGCGTTCCTGCCGCTGGCGCAGGTCCGAAACGACCTCAAGCAGATGTCGCGCGCTGACAAGGATCCCTTTGTCCCGCTGCGGGCGTCGCGGTTGCGGACCTTGTGGGCGTTGTGGCGCGCGTCAAGGTCGTGGCTATTTCGACCGTGAAGGTTTAGGTGGTCGCATCCGGCGGAATGGTCAGCCGCCAGGAATGCGGTACAAGAGTCATCCGCCGCGGCTGACGACATCCGGCGAGGTTGGCAGCGCCAAATCGGCGGTCTCGAAATTGAACCGATCCCGCAAATTCTTACGCTGTTCCAGAATGTTTTTCAGGAATGCCCGATCCTTCTCGTTCCTCATCATCGGCTCGATCAGATCAAGCTGGTTGGTTGCGACGAGTTGTAGCACTTCGGTTCGAGGTTTGCCGCCAGCGTCGCGCGGCAGGGCCTGCACCACCTGGATATGCTCCGGCGGTTTGGGGCCGTTTGCTGCCGCGATTTCGGTTTGCAGTTGCGCTTCGAGAGCGGGGCGATCGGCTTCGACAAAGGCGTAAAGCCCGACGCCCGAACGGCGATCGGCAAACGCGACAATGGCCGCGTCGCGGACGGCGGGATTTCGCTTGATCAGCCCGATCAGCACCGGCGCGTCATTGACGAGCCGCCGGCCGCCGCCCTCGCGATCGGTGAAATTGAACAGGCCGCGCGTCACGGCGCGGTATACCTTCTTGCCGGTTGCGAGCCAGATGTTGGCGGCCAGCGACTTGCGCGCGAGAATGTTGCGTTCCTTCGGCGTCAACGCCGATGGCGCGTAGCTGCGTTTGTGTTTTAATAGATGCCGAAGGTCCTCGTAGGCGGCGATCCGGAACAGCCAGCCGCGCGTGCGAAAGCACGCCGCGAGCTGGAAGTCGGTGAGATAAGCGCAGCCGTCGCGGCCAACCAGCCAGTTTTGTTCCTTGGCGAGATCATTGTGGCAGATGCCTGCGCGATGCAACTTCCGCAACGCCCGTTTGGCGGATCGAAAATAGGCGACATCGTCGAACGGCTTTGCCAGGTGCAACGCCACGCCATCGATGAAGCCCCGCACGAGTGCCTGCCGGCCCGCCCACAGCAGTTCCGGTCCGACATTGAGTTGGCGCGCCAAACCCAGCGCGCGACACTCACGCCTGAACAAATGCCGTGCCGGCAGATATGACCACCATGGAACCAGATCGATCCGGCGCAGCACCGCATCGACCTCTCCATCTGCCTTTCGAAAACGGCCGCGCTCGACAGTGGAGAGCAGGTCGCGCTTGAGCAATACGCCTTCGGTCCATCGCGCCGATAGAATTTCGGCATCATCGGTGTTCAAGCTCATGAAATGCTCATGCTGCCGCCGCCGCTACCCGCAGATGGTCGATAGTCCAGCGGTCGAGATCCGCCAGCGCGCGGGCGCTAATGGCCCGCCGTTTTGCGATTGCCTTTTCGTTGCCGCGCAGACGCGTTCCGTCGGGGCCTCGGGTTGGCGGGCTGACGAGCGTTGGAAACAATCCGAAATTGATGTTCATGGGCTGGAATGAGCGCGGGCCGCTATCGATGGTTTCGATGTGACCGCCTGTGATGTGACCAAGCAGCGATCCAAACGCCGTCGTCGCGGGCGGCGGCGGCAGCGAGCGGCCTCGCGCATCGGCAGCGGCAAAGAGCCCGGCGATTAGCCCGATGCTTGCAGACTCAACATAGCCCTCGCAGCCCGTCATTTGGCCGGCAAAGCGCAGCCGGGGCGCGGCGCGAAGGCGCATCTGCGCATCGAGAAGCTTCGGCGAGTTGAGGAAAGTGTTGCGATGCAGGCCACCCAATCTTGCGAACTCGGCATTTTCGAGCCCGGGGATCGTGCGGAAGATGCGCTGCTGGGCGCCATATTTCAGCTTGGTCTGGAATCCGACCATGTTGTAGAGCGTGCCAAGCTTGTTGTCCTGGCGGAGCTGCACGATGGCATAGGGCTTCACGGTTGGATTGTGCGGGTTGGTCAAGCCGACCGGCTTCATAGGCCCGTGACGCAGCGTCTCGGGGCCTCGTTCCGCCATGACTTCGATTGGCAGGCAGCCGTCGAAGTAGGGCGTACTGGTCTCCCATTCCTTGAAATCGGTCTTTTCGCCGGCGATCAGTTCGGCGATGAAGGCGTCGTATTGCTCTCTTGTCATCGGGCAATTGATATAATCGGCACCGGTTCCGCCAGGGCCCGTCTTGTCGTAGCGCGACTGAAACCACGCTACCGACATGTCGATGGAATCCCGATGTGCGATGGGGGCGATCGCATCGAAAAACGCCAACGCCTCCTCGTCGGTCAGGCCGCGAATGGCCTCGGCCAGCGGCGCTGAGGTGAGGGGACCGGTCGCGACGATCACATTGTCCCATTCATCCGGCGGGAGGCCTGTGATTTCGCCGCGCCGCAGATCGATCAGAGGATGGTCGAGCAACGCCTTGGTGACTTCAGCAGAAAATCCGTCGCGGTCGACGGCCAACGCACCTCCGGCCGGAACCTGGTTGGCGTCGGCGGCACGCATGATCAGCGAGCCCAGCCGCCGCATTTCAGCGTGCAGCAGCCCGACAGCGTTATTGGCGGCATCATCCGAGCGAAACGAATTCGAGCATACAAGTTCGGCAAAGCCATCGGTCCGATGGGCTTCGGTCATACGATGGGGGCGCATCTCATGCAGAACCACGCGAATGCCGGCATTCGCGACCTGCCAGGCCGCTTCCGAGCCTGCGAGACCCGCGCCGACGATGTGCACGCCGTGCGATGAGGAATTGGTGGCTGTCATACGTCAGAGAGGTAGCGCGTTTCGCTGCAGAGTGGAATGCGCGATACCTTTGAATACGACAACGCCCGCGGCTCGGCGGGCGTTATCCGTCTCCAATTTCGTCTGAGCGGGCTTGTCAGCCCTGATAGTTCCCGGCTGCGACGCGCGGAATATCCGACCGATCAAGACCGATATCCGCCAGTTCGCGATCGCTGAGCTGGGACAATTCGGTGACATTGCGTTGATAGTCCCGGAACGCCTGGATCATGCGGATGAGCGATAGCAACATGGTAGTCTCCTTGCATCGATTCAGCTCTTGGGGAGAGCTTTATCGTTGAAATGAACATAGGTCAGAACGTAGGGGCTCAGAAGATCAAATGCTGCGGTGCAGCTAATCTCAAATTGCATGGCTATCTCAAGAGGCGATTTACCCTTCGGGATGGCGGCCTGACGCACCCCCGCGAAGCGGCAACGCCAGCCCGCATTTCACAAATGACCGTAAATTTTGGGCTTTGAGCCGCCCAATATCTTTCTGCGGCGCGTCTGCGATGTATGAAGCGGATTGCCCTTTGCCGGGAAGCGGTGGTGTGGATCAGTCCGCCTACCGCCTGCTTTTCCAACCAAAACTATCCTTCATCCATGCATATTTCGCATGCATTATAGATGAATCTCTATTCATATTGTGTCTTTAGGGCATATGAGCGAGTTGGCCCGCGAAATAGCCAATCGTCCGCGCGTAGACCTCGCTCTTGTTCCACTGCTGAAGCACGGCGAAGTTCGCGCTGCCGGGTTCCCAGTCCTTGCCGCGCTTCCAGCCGTAGCTCGCAAGGAAATTGGCGGTCGAGGCCAGTACATCGGGCGCACTGCGCAAGAGGTCGCGGCGGCCATTGGCGTCGAAATCCACAGCAAACTTGATGTAGGATGACGGCATGAACTGGGTCTGGCCGATTTCGCCGGCCCAAGCGCCGCGCATTTCCGATGGCGTCAGGTCGCCCCGCTCGATGATGCGCAACGCATCCATCAGTTCGCCCCGGAACATCTCCGCGCGCCGGCAATCATAGGCCAGCGTTGCCAGTGAGCGCAGCGTCGGGAATTTGCCGGTATTGGCGCCAAAGTCGGTTTCCAAACCCCAAATCGCGACCAGGATCTCGCCGGGCACGCCATAGGCTTCCTCAATGCGCGAAAGCACCGAGCCGTACTGCTTCAGCATATTGGAACCGCGCGCGAGCCGCGGCGGGACCATGCGGCCGGAGAATTCTTCGAAGCTCTGATTGAATACCTTTTGCGAGCGATCGCGCGAGAGAACCCCCTGATCGAGCGTCACGCCGTTAAGGCCAGAGGCGATGGCCGCCTGGGAAATTCCCTTCGCCGCAGCCTCCGTCTTGAACTCGTCGAGCCAGGCCTGAAAGCTGCCGCTGCCGCAGGGCACCGCGCCCGCGGCGGTCGTCGTTACCGCAAGGACTGCGCTCAACGCGAGGAGGCAGCGGAGGATTACCGAATTTCGCACAGATTAGCTTCGCTCCTGGAGGGGTCGGCGCTTCGTATGTCGGGTCAACCGCGGCCAAAACAAGGCTTTTGGCGAACACGGCGCGCATAGCAACATCCGCGACCGCGCCGCCTTCGTCAACTATCCTGCCAAATCCGGCGGTCCTCGCCGAACCGTTCGTCAAGGGCTTTCAGCCCCCAGCGCTGTCCTTCCGCCGCCACGGAAACAGGTTCGCCGGGAAATCAGCCGCAGGGCGCCGTTCGCGCGGCGGGCGGGGTGGGATCGGCCGCAGATTGGGATCGGGTGCGATCACCTTGCGGTAGAGATGCCAGGTCGCGTGACCCAGCAGCGGTATCACGATCGCTAAGCCGATGAAGAGCGGCAGCGATCCCGCTACCAGCAACGCGGCTACGATCAGTCCCCAGGCGGCGATCATGAGGGGATTTCTTGCCGCCACGCGAAGCGAAGTGACCATCGCCTCGCCGGCGCCGGCGTGACGGTCGAGCATCATCGGGAAGGAAACCACGCTGATGCCAAGCGCGACCAGCGCAAAAAGGAATCCGACGCCGCAGCCGACGCCGATCAGCCACCAGCCTTGTGGCGTCGTCAGCACGGTTTGCACAAAGTCGGAAATGCCGGTGGCGCCTTGATAGCCGAACACCGCGATATAGATCGCCTGTGCGGTTGCCACCCAGGTCACGAACAGCGCGAATAACAGAGTACCGAGCCCGAGCATTGCGCCGAATGAGGGCGAACGCAGTACGTCCATGGCATCCCAGGCAGACGGTTCTTCGCCGCGTTCGCGGCGGCGGCTGAGTTCATAAAGACCGAGCGCCGCGAAAGGACCGAGCAGGGCAAAGCCCGCGGCCAAAGGAAACAGCAGCGGCAGAACGGAATAGCCGAGCACGGTCCGCGCCAATGCCAGGCCGAGCAACGGATAGATCACGCACAGAATGATGGCGTGGCTTGGAACCGCTTTGAAATCCTCCCAGCCAAGCCGCAGCGCTCGATGCAGATCGGAAAGGCTGATCTTGCGGATGACAGGCGTCGATGCGTTATCTTGCGCTGGCTGAGCCAGCGGCGCGGCATTGCCAGAGTATGGTGTCGCCATGGTCGCTATCTCCCTTGATGCAAGCGGTCCGCCTTTCACGCCGTTACGGACGCGCGGAATCGTCTGCAAAAACGATCACAAAAGGCCAGACGCGAAAGACAAGGAAACCAAGACTGGCCATGTCGCGAACTGAACTTCAAGCGTACTCCGATTTGCCCACGCTGTCGCTCACGCTTGAGTGACTGCGACGTTGTGCAGCGTTCGACGGACGCTGCGTCATGCCGCCGCCATTCTGCCGCAGTTAAGCTGAGCTCTGGGCGTATGCTTGCCTTGGCACCGGGGATTAAGCTTTGCGGCGATCCGATGCTGTCCGGCAATTGAGAAACTGCCGTTCAAACCTCCAACGATTTACCGGTTAATTGGGAGAGATCGATGAGTATTTTCGGAAAAATCATGAGCGCGATTTTTGGCACCAAGACAAATGCCGCTTCGGCAAGCGGCGCGGCTGCTTCGACTCCCGGCTCGGCCACGCCGGCGCAAACCGTCGATGTCGCGCCGATCCTGGACAAGGCCGTCGCGGCCAAGAAGGAGAAGCTGGAATGGCGCACGTCGATTGTCGACCTGATGAAGGCGCTTGATATCGACTCCAGTTTGGGCGCGCGCAAGGAACTGGCAAAGGAGCTCGGCTATACCGGCGACACCAATGATTCCGCAAGCATGAACATCTGGCTGCACAAGCAGGTGATGGCGAAACTTGCGGCGAACGGAGGCAAGCTGCCGGCCGACGCCAAGTGGTAACAGTCCATCCCGCCCTAACCAAAAGGCCCGCGCCGTCGCGAACCTTTTTTCATGCCGCGACGCAACCGTCTCCATTCGCTTGCCCGGTATGGGGGGCGGCGCTAGAAACCCGAGCCGCCAACAGTCACGAATCGGAGCACAGCCATGGATACCGTCGATCGCAGGGCCCTTCTTGCATCGGGCGCACTCGCATTGGCGGGCACGGCGACGCCGACGGGTGCGGCGCAGTCGGGCGCGAGGCCGATCTTCGACGTCCCCGCGATCACGGTCCCCATCGCCGGCGAGAAGGGCGTATTTCCGGTGCGCCGCATCTACTGCATCGGCCGCAACTACGCTGCGCACGCGATCGAACGCGGCTCTGATCCCACCCGCGAACCGCCGTTCTTTTTCCAGAAGCCGACCGATGCGATCCAGCATGTCGCGGTCGGCGAGGTGGCGGATCATCCTTATCCATCGCTGACCAAGAACTATCACCATGAAGTCGAACTGGTGGCGGCGCTGAAGTCGGGCGGCACCAACATCGCGCCGGAGAGGGCGCTCGATCACGTCTACGGCTATGCGGTCGGCCTCGACATGACCCGGCGCGACCTTCAGAACGGCATGGCGGCCGAAAAGAAGCCATGGGAGATCGGCAAGAGTTTCGACCACGCCGCCGTCATCGGCGCGATCCATCCCGCGACGAAGACGGGACATCTGGCCAAGGGCGCGATCTCGCTTGCCGTCAACGGCACGGTGCGGCAGGCTTCCGATCTCGACAAGATGATCTGGAGCGTCGCCGAGCAGATCGCCAAACTGTCGGAGGCCTTCGAGCTGAAGGCCGGCGACATCATCTATTCCGGTACGCCGGAGAATGTCGGCCCGGTGGTGAAGGGCGACGTGCTGTTGTGCAAGCTCGAGGGCTTGCCCGATATGTCGATCCGGATTGTGTGAATGATTCAGGGTGCCAAATCACCTCCGGCGTCGTCCCCGCGCTCGGCGCGGGAAGGCCTGTAAAACTCGGCGCGGTGTAGCGCATGAGTTGTTTCGCAATGACGGGTCACGTCTTAAGGAGATCCGCATATTCGGCGTGCTTGGCGATATAGGCTTTGACGAACTCGCATTGCGCGACCACCTTCAACCCTTCGCCCCGCACCTGGTCGAGTGCGCCCTTGATCAGCTTCGAGCCGACGCCCTTGCCGCCGAGTTCGGGCGGCACCTCGGTATGGATGAAGGTGATGACGTCGCCGGCGATTTTGTAATAGGTCGCGGCGAGGTGGCCGTCGACCGTGAGTTCGAAGCGGTGATGCGCTCTGTTGTTGATGACATCAGTCATGGCCCGCAAGTCCGGGTTTTCGTCACACCACTTCCTTTAAGGATTCGTTGAGCAGGCCGCGGATCGACCAGGCTTCGCCGTCGATGGTGCCGGAGATGTCGTCGATCTTCCATTTCCCGTCCTCGCGCACGAAGTTGTAGGTGATGGTATTGTCGGAGACCTTGAAACGCAGCAAATGTCCGGTGATGGTGACGGCGATGACGGCATTGTCGACCTCCATCTTTTCCGCCTCGACCTTGAACGATTTCACATCCGGCTCTTGCGAATTGGTGACGGGATCGAAATCGATCGGCGGCACGTCGTCCTTCGGCGTGTGCGCATCGGCTTTGGCCCATAACTCGATCAGCGATTTGGAAAGGTATTTGGCCTTCGCCGCCTTGTTCTCGATGATGAAGGTACCGCCGCCGTCGCCCTTGCCCTTCGCAGCGCGCGTGTAGATCGCGGTGACGATGGCGACGGGATCGTTGGAGGATGCCTGCGCGGCGACGGCGCGGCGGGCCATTGTCCCCGCAAGCAAACCGGTCAGGCCCAAACCAGTCAGACCACTCAGAAAAAGCGTACGCCGGGTAATCATGCCGTTTCTCATATCAATTTGGCTCGCTTATAAACCCCGTCCTATCAGGTGCAAGCGCGATCGCCCCCGGTTCCGTCACTCTCGCCATTGACAAACGTATCAACGAACTTCCATTGCGAGCGATAGCGAAGCAATCCATATTGCCGCGGAAGGGAAGTTGGATTGCTTCGTCGCTTTCGCTCCCTTGCGCAAACGCTTTGCGTTTGTCGCAGGCAATGACGACGGGGCGCGTGTCCACCTTCTCGCGACGCCATCTGCGTCCGAGGGATGATTGATATACCCTCCAAAAATCGAGGGCGCAGGGAATGCCGGGCGCTCGATGCGCCCGCAGCCTCGCATGCAAAATAAAATGAGCATACGAGTGTAGTCACCACGGTCACACCGGAAACACCCGGCATTCCCTACGCAATGGTTTTAACGGTTTCCTCCGCGCTCTCCCTGGTGACCGGGCTTTTTTGCCACCATCGTCTGCGAGATCATCACCCCGCAAACTTGACGCCAGCGTCGGGGCGTCAGGACCACACGGCTTCGCCGTCCGCTTTGGCGCCGCTCGTCTTGCGCCGCCGCCGCGTCCATCGCATCCAACCCGCGTTCGTGACGTTCGCGAAACGCCCCTCTGTCGGGATCGGACGGCGCGGAAAATGCATTTGATTTGGGGTTTAGATCAATGCCGTCGGGTTGCGACACATTGACACGACGGGCAAATCAGTTGCGGCGTGCTTTCGAAGTTATCGCCGGGAGTCAATAGGTCTCGACGTGCGGATTGCCGCGGGTAGGTTTGATTTGCTCGTTGAGGCTGGGCAAGAACTCGGCATTTTTGAGAGTTGGTGTACGATTCGGCCTATGACGAATCATGCATTCAAGAGCGGCGATAGCCGTGAGCAACCCAGTTTGCTGCCCCCTCGGATTGAAGACTATGTCGGGCCGGATAATCCGGTTCGTGCGATCGACAGCTTCGTGAACGCTCTCGATCTGGCCAAGCTCGGGTTTCGGCATGCGGAGCGCGGCGTGGGCGCTGGGCAACCGCCCTACGATCCGTCCGACCTGCTGAAGCTCTACCTTTACGGCTACATCAACCGGATCAGGTCGTCGCGCCGGCTGGAACGGGAAGCCGGCCGCAATCTGGAACTGATCTGGCTGCTGAGGAACTTGAAGCCCGGCTATCGAACGATCGCCAACTTCCGCAAGGAGAACTGGGCAGCCTTGAAGGCTGCGAACCGCAGCTTCGTGCTGCTGATGCGCGAACTCGATTTGATCGGCGGGACCCTGGTTGCGGTCGACGGCGCGCTGTTCCACGGCAACGCCAGCAAGGGGAGCATCTTCACGCAAGGGAAGCTGACCAAGCAGATCGCCGAGTTGGACAGGGAGATCGAGGCTTACGGCAAGTCCCTCGACGCCACCGATACGGAGGAGGCCAAGCAGCAGAGCGGCGGTCCGGAGGATGGCAGCAAGGGCGATGGCGGCGATGTCGGCGAGAAGATGAAGGAGCTGATGGCCAGGCGCGAGCGCGCGCGGGCCGACCTCAAGGACCTTGAGGCCAGTGACAAGGGGCAGGTGTCCAAAACCGACCCCGATGCACGGCTTCTGAGCAAGGGCGACCAGACCATTGCGGGCTACAACGTGCAGAGCGTCGTCGACGACAAGCACATGCTCATCGTGGGAAGCGAGGTCGTCAATCGCAGCGATGCAGGCCATCTCCATGTGATGGCAAAAGCGGTCAAGGATGCTCTGGATGTCAAGGCGCTGCAGGTGCTGGCCGATGAAGGCTACTACAATAGCGAAGACCTGAAGGCTTGCGAGGATGATGGCATCACTGCCTATGTGCCGATACACGAGGGCAACAGGAAGCTCGAGAAGCAGGGCCGTTTCCCCCGCAAGGACTTCAGCTACGATGCGAGCGCCGATGTCTATCGTTGCCCGGCCGGCGAACTGCTGCATCCGACAAAGAAGCCCTGGACGAATGCAAGCGGCCGGGTCGAGGTCCGCTATCTGAGCTCCAAGATGAGCTGTGATGCCTGCCCGATGAGGGCGCGATGTATCGCACCGAAAGCAAAAATTCGCAGCGTCTCTCGCTGGGAACACGAAGGTGTCCTGGACCGTCATCGCGCAAGGATGGCAAGCGAAGGCACAAGCCAACTGATGTGTCGCCGCTCCGCCATCGTCGAGCATCCCTTCGGAACGCTCAAATGCCGCGCCGGGTATCAGCACTTCCTCGTCCGCGGCTTCAACAAGGTACGCGGCGAATGGAGCCTAATGGCGCTCTGCTACAACTTTACCCGCGCGCTCAATATCCTCGGCTTCGAGCGCTTCATCGCAGCCGTCGCAAAAGCCATCACATGCCGTCTTCACGCTCTCGCAGATGCTCTGCAGCGCCTTCTGCTCGCTCCAGAATCATTCTGGACCCGATTTGCGCAACAAATCGTCGCCGCCCGGCGCCAGCCCGTTTTGCTCGGTTAACGGCAGCATTCTTGCCCAGCCTCGTTGTACAAGTCAGTGGTGCATCGTTCGCGCAGCGACATGAATTCACGCGAGGAAAATGAGTCTGCCGAAATGAAGGTCGGTTTCGAAAAAGCGACCGGCTGCGGTGGCCTTACTTGTCCGGCTCGCCCAACAATTTGCCGGTCGTGTTGTGAATGAAGTGCGTCTTCGTGCAAGCCGGACACACGACCGCGGAGTGGCGATCTCTGGCATCGTCCGGGACATCCGCCAGCCAATGCTGCACGTTCATCCCGGTTCGGGGACATCTGAAAAGGATGGGTTTGCCCATGCCGGGAAAAATACCGGCAGGCGCCGCCCGCTCAAATTACGGATGTTTACGTAGGTATTTAGCCGCGTTTGCAGCGCAGGACCAAGTCGGGCGCAACGAGCGGTTAAACAACCTGGCGTCCCCCACTTCCACGGGAATGATGTTCCTGTTACGTTCTAGCTGGAGTTTGGGGTTTTGCAAACCTCAACCGGGAAGCGCGAGGCGGAGGCATGAGCTCAAGGCGAAAACGCGACATCAATCTGCCGGCGCCTTACTTGAAACGCGTCTGGCTCGATCCCGCGCGCATTGCCGACCGCGAGGCCTATCCGTTCTGCCTGCCGTTTCTCCGGGACGATTTCGAACTGAGTTTCGATCGTCCCATCACGATCATTGTCGGCGAAAACGGCACCGGCAAATCCACACTGCTGGAGGGGATCGCGGTGCTGGCCGGATATGACGAGGCGGGCGGCGGCAAGGGTTATATGCCGGTCGATCATTCCAGGGCGCTGGAAAAGATGGGCGGGGAACTATCGGAGGCGCTGCGCGCGAGCTGGTTACCGAAGATCACGAACGGCTGGTTTTTCCGCGCCGAGAGTTTTTTCTCGGTCGCGCGGTATCTGGACGCGGTCGGGAGCCCGACGGCGGATTTCCTCTCGCATTCGCACGGCGAAGGTTTTCTGCGCTTCTTCGAGGAGCGCTGCCAGCGGCAGGGCATCTTTATCTTCGACGAGCCAGAATCCGCACTGTCGCCCGCGCGTCAGATGGAGTTTTTGAAACTGATGCGGCGGATGGAGGAATCCACGATCTGTCAGGTCGTGATGGCCACGCACTCACCGATGTTGATGGCTTATCCGAATGCGCGGCTGTTGCGGCTGACGAAATATGGGCTTGAGCCCGTGACCGTCGAAGAGACGGATCATTTCAAGGTCATGCGGGAGTTTTGCGACGATCCGGCGGGGTTTGTGGACGGGGTGATGGCGGAGTAATACGGCTGTAGGGTGGGTAGAGCGAAGCGAAACCCACCATTGGTGAGCATGATGGCTTTCGCTGGGCTCAACCCATCCTACGCGGGCTTGGTGGAAATGAACCACTCTGAAAATCAAAACAGGCCACGTGATCTTGCAAATGCGAGATATGATGCTGCCTTGTTGCAGATTAATCTGTATGCTCTCGTTAATTGCGGAGAGAGCAATGCCAGACAGTAACGGTGTTTTAAGTCCAGAGGACAATGCGAAAATCCAGCGCTGGTGGTCGGGGCACTGGAATGCTCCCGTCGTGTGCCCGGTGTGCAAGACCACCGAATGGACACAAGCGCCGCATGTCGTCAATATTCAACGCCATGCCGTAGATGCGAACGTAACGAATACTGTCAGCTACCCCCACATCGTAGTGACGTGCCAGAACTGCGCTCACTCTATGTTTTTTAATGCGGTCCAGATTGGAGTGGCCGCTCCGACACCTCAGCAGGGACTTCCAATACCCCTGCCTCCCCCTCCGATCTTTGCACCTCCTACCAACGCACTGGCCAGAGCCTTAGGTACGGTATCGCCACCCACAAATCCGTTCAGCAATCTGTTGAAGAAAGACTGATGGGGCGACAATGGCTGGACCACTCCCAGGAGAAGTCCCATCAGGCGCAATCATGCAGCCCCGTTACATGGGGCGCATCATGAACACCTATCCCGTAAGTGAATCCGAAATGGACCATATTTCGTCCTTAAGTGCTCAAACCACGACGCGATTTTCTGTTGCTACATTTCTGTTTGGACTTGGCGCGAGCATCTGGGTCAATGCGTCATTTTACACAGAGTTTACGCCAGAAGCGAAAATAGCAACGCTGTATGTCGCTCCCTTTCTCGTGCTTTCATCCGTAGGATTCATCCTCGGTGGCGGATGGGCTCAATACAAACGTAGAAGCGCATGGGAACGGATCAAACAAACATCAAATCCGGTAGAGGCTTTTGCGACGCCGCTGATCGTACCTGCCGAAGCGGTGGCAGTCACTATAAGCGGCCCCCTCGGATTACCCGAAAGCGTTCCCGCCAATCCGGTGCCCTCGACACCGGCGCAATCGTAGGGCGGACTAGCGTAGCGTAATCCGCCACGCTTCAAAACACAGCGGCAGACCACGCCTCCGGCTAATCCACCCTACGGGCTAGTCTCTCGGAAAATCTTTCCGATACTTATTCTGAGCCTTTCGAAAGTCACGCCGCGACGACCAATGCGTACGTCCGAAACCGTCGGCGACTCCAATTCGCAAGTAGTCATCCTTTAAAAAGGAATCCTTGTCATAAGGAAACACAAAATTTGCTTGATCACCGACCTCTAGTCGCGTCGAAGCTTTGGTGGTCGCCCAATGATGGTAGTCTGGATAGAGCATTGCGCTACCATGCTTGCGATCCCAGAGGCGGCGTTTAATCCAATTCTTGCGAAGAAAGGTAAGACCTATCCTGTTGGGAATCGGTCCCATGTTTAGGGCTTCCACGAAGACATACGGTCCGTCGGGCGGGTGTCCCTGTTGGACAATTTTCTTCACTGCTATTTCGACCCGGAACTTGGGCTTTCTGATCGCATCGCGATAGATCGTCCATCCGAGTGTTAGTGACGAAATGGCTATCGCTAGAATGCTTGTGATGGTCGGAAGGAAATTTTGGAATCCGACCACGTCAGACATAGCCCTACTCCGCCGCCTCGCTCGTGCCCCCGCCGCTCTTCCTTCGCTTCCCGACCTTTGCCAGCACCGGCGCCAAAAACTTGCCCGTGTAACTGCGCGGCGCCTTGACGATATCCTCCGGGGGGCCCCAGGCGACGATTTCGCCGCCGCCGTCGCCGCCTTCGGGGCCGAGGTCGATCACCCAATCGGCGGTCTTGATCACTTCGAGATTGTGCTCGATCACCACCACCGTGTTGCCCTGCGCCACCAGCTCGTGCAGCACTTCCAACAGCTTCTTCACGTCGTGGAAATGCAGCCCCGTGGTCGGCTCGTCGAGGATGTAGAGCGTGCGCCCCGTGGCGCGCTTTGACAGCTCCTTGGCGAGTTTGACGCGCTGGGCTTCGCCGCCCGACAGCGTCGTCGCCTGCTGGCCGACATGAATGTAGTCGAGGCCCACCCGATGCAGCGTCTTGAAGGTCTCGCGTACGCGCGGCACCGCCTTGAAGAATTCGGCGGCTTCCTCGACCGTCATATCCAAGACGTCGGCGATCGACTTGCCCTTGAACAGCACCTCAAGCGTTTCGCGGTTGTAGCGCTTGCCCTTGCAGACGTCACAGGTGACGTAGACGTCAGGCAAAAAGTGCATCTCGATCTTGATGACGCCGTCGCCCTCGCAGGCCTCGCAGCGGCCGCCCTTGACGTTGAAGGAGAACCGCCCCGGCTCATATCCGCGCGCCTTCGCTTCGGGAAGGCCGGCGAACCATTCCCGGATCGGCGTGAACGCGCCGGTATAGGTCGCGGGGTTAGAGCGCGGGGTGCGGCCGATCGGCGACTGATCGATGTCGATGATCTTGTCGATATGCTCCAGCCCCTCGATGCGGTCGTGGGGCGCGGCGCCTTCGCTGGCATTGTTGAGTTTTCGCGCGATGGCTTTGTAAAGGGTATCGATCAAAAGCGTCGACTTGCCGCCGCCGGAGACGCCGGTGACGCAGGTGAACAGCCCCAGCGGAATTTCCGCCGAGACGTTTTTCAGATTATTGCCGCGCGCATTCACGACCTTGACGGTGCGGCGATGGTTCGGCGGCTGCCGCTCGGGGATTTCGACCGACAATTCGCCGGTGAGATATTTGCCCGTCAGCGAGTTCGGATTGTGCATGATGTCGGCGGGCGTGCCTTGCGCGACGATCTCGCCGCCATGCATGCCGGCGCCGGGGCCGATGTCGAGCACATGATCGGCCATGCGAATGGCGTCCTCGTCATGCTCGACCACGATCACGGTGTTGCCGAGGTCGCGCAGCCGCTTCAGTGTATCGAGTAGCCGCGCGTTGTCGCGCTGGTGCAGGCCGATCGAGGGCTCGTCCAGCACATAAAGCACGCCGGTCAGGCCAGAGCCGATTTGCGAGGCGAGGCGGATGCGCTGGCTTTCGCCGCCGGAAAGCGTGCCCGAGGCGCGCGACAGCGTCAGGTAATTGAGGCCGACATCGAGCAGGAACGACAGCCGCTCGCGGATCTCCTTGAGCACCCGGGCGGCGATCTCGTTCTGCTGCGCGTTGAGCGCCTTCGGCACGGTCTCGAACCATTCGCCGGCGCGGCGCACCGAAAGCTCGGAGATTTCGCCGATATGCTTGCCGCCGATCTTGACGCAAAGCGCCTCGGGCTTCAGACGATAGCCCTGGCAGGCCTCGCAGGGAACGTCGGAGAAATATTTCGCCAGTTCCTCGCGCGCCCACTCGCTTTCGGTTTCGCGGTAGCGGCGGTTGATGTTGGTGATGACGCCTTCGAACGGTTTTTTGGTGTCGTAGGAGCGCACGCCGTCCTCATAGGAGAATTTGATCTCGTCCTCGCCGGAGCCGTGCAGGATCGCGGCTTGAGTCTTCTTCGGCAGGTCCTTCCATTTGGTGTCGAGGGTGAATTTATAGAATTTGGCAAGTGCCATGAGCGTCTGCACGTAATAGGGCGACGAGGATTTCGCCCAGGGCGCGATCGCGCCCCGGCGCAAAGTCGCCTCCTTGTCGGGAATGACGAGGTCCTCGTCGATATGCTGCTCGACGCCGAGCCCGCCGCAGGCCGGGCAGGCGCCGTAGGGGTTGTTGAAGGAAAACAGCCGCGGCTCGATTTCGGGAATGGTGAAGCCGGAAACCGGGCAGGCGAATTTCTCCGAAAACAGAATCCGCTCGGGGCCGCTTCTGTCGTGGATCTTTGCGACTTTCTTTTCATCGCGTCTTCCCCCACCCGCCGTGCTGCGCGCGTCACCCTCCCCCGCATGCGGGGGAGGGTTGGGGTGGGGGCTGTCGGCGTATTCGATCACGGCGAGACCCTCGGCGAGCTTCAGCGCGGTCTCAAAACTTTCCGCCAGACGCTGGCCGATATCGCTCCGCACCACAATGCGGTCCACCACCACGTCGATGTCGTGCGGGAATTTCTTGTCGAGCACGGGGGCTTCGGCGAGTTCATAGAAGGTGCCGTCGATCTTGACCCGCTGAAATCCCTTCTTGAGGTATTCGGCGAGTTCTTTCCGGTATTCGCCCTTGCGGCCGCGCACGACCGGGGCCAGCAGATAAAGCCGCGTGCCTTCGGGCAGCGCCAGCACGCGATCGACCATCTGCGATACGATCTGGCTTTCTATCGGAAGGCCCGTCGCGGGCGAATAGGGCACGCCAACGCGGGCCCACAGCAGCCGCATATAATCGTAGATCTCGGTCACCGTGCCCACGGTCGAGCGCGGATTCTTCGAGGTGGTTTTTTGCTCGATCGAGATCGCCGGCGACAGGCCGTCGATCTGGTCGACGTCCGGCTTCTGCATCATCTCGAGAAACTGGCGTGCATAGGCCGACAGCGACTCGACGTAACGCCGCTGGCCCTCGGCATAGATGGTGTCGAAGGCGAGCGAGGATTTGCCGGAGCCCGACAGGCCCGTGAACACCACTAGCCTGTCGCGGGGAATCTCGACGTCGATATTCTTGAGATTGTGTTCGCGCGCGCCGCGAACATGTATCGCGCGCAGACTGCTCGCACTCTGTTGGCGCTTCGCCTTCAGGATTTCATCCATAGCGGCATTTCCAGGCGCGCCGATGCGCGCATGTTCAGCGCGCGCCTCGCCGGAGCTGAGATCGGACGCCAGTGGGTAAGTTCGGAACATAGGAAGAACGGTAAGGGATTTCCAGTGCTTCGAACAAGCCATCAACGGTTTGTTGGAATCTACAGGCTCGATGGCAGCAGTGGGCAGCAGCGGGCACAAAAAAGGCCGGCGCGGGGCCGGCCTTTTTCATCTTAAACGTCTGGATCGCGATCAGTACTTCGGGACGACCGGGCCGCCCCAGCGGTAGTTGAGGCGAACGGTGACCATGTCGGTATCGCCGTGAATGCGGTCAGTGCTGAAAGGCGTGTTGGTGGCGAGATTGGTGAAGGTCGTGTTGTTGTTGGCGATGAACAGATGGTCGTATTCGACCGCCAACGACACGTTCGGCACAAAGCTGAACTCCACACCGCCGCCGACCGCGCCGCCCCAACGATTGTCGCCCGCGGCCGTCGCCACCACGACGCCGCCGTTGAGCACGTCGTTGCGATCGGCAATCACCGCTGCGCCGCCCTTGAAGTAGAGCAGCGCGGTGTTGAAGGCGTATCCGATCTGTCCCGTGAAAAGGCCGAGCGCATCGACGCGGGAGCGATTGACGTCAGGCGCATGGAGGATGCTCACGCTGCTGCCGCGAAGATCGGCCCAATCGCCCAGCGCTTCGAGGCCAACCACCCAGGACGCCATCTGCCAGCGGAAGCCCATTTGACCGCCCGCCATGGCACCCGAGGTCCTGTGGCATCCGTCGGTGGCGATAAAGACGCCGCTTGCCGTGACCGAATCCCAGCAACGATTCTCAGTACCCCATCCGCCGTTGGCGCCGACATAGACGCCGCTCCAATCGTAGGCCGCCGGGATCATGACGGGCGCCGCCTTGCTATAGGTCTGCGCCGGCAGATCGGCAGCGACCGCTGGCACGGCGATGCCCATCGCGACAAGACCACCCAGCAAGAACCTCTTCATCAAAATTTCCCCGGCCATCTTCGTTCGCTTCGGTTCGCCAAAGCGTCTTGCCTCAACCTGTAGCATACGATCATAACCTGATTGCACCGCCAAAGCCGTCTCCGAAATGCAACACTTCGGATTGAAGTGAATCGTGGTGAAGCCAATGAATTGACAGGTTTTTCGGGAACCGAGGCCCGTCGCCGAGGCGAAAGGCGGATCAGGCCCAATTCGCCGCGATGGGGTTTGCGGAGGTACCGCAACGTTGGGAACAAAACTGGAACATAGGCGGCCGAGGTGCTATATGTGGATAACCGTCGATCCGGCGGCTTGCCGGAGCCGGCGAGCGTATAGGGTCGGTGCCAGATGAGGTTTGCAACGGCTATCCCGAGCCCAGCCCTTGGCTGGCGGGTCAGCCCTGTGACGGAACGAGAGTGGAGAGCGGCGATGGCAGGAAGCGTGAACAAGGTGATTTTGGTCGGAAATCTCGGCAAAGATCCCGAAATCCGGCGCACCCAGGACGGGCGGCCGATCGCCAATCTCAGCGTTGCCACCTCCGATTCCTGGCGCGACAAGGCGACCGGCGAGCGCAAGGAAAAGACCGAGTGGCACCGGGTCGTCATCTTCAACGAGGGCCTGTGCAAGGTCGCCGAGCAATATCTGAAGAAGGGCGCCAAGGTTTACATCGAAGGTCAATTGCAAACGCGCAAATGGACCGATCAGAGCGGTGTCGAGAAATATTCGACCGAGGTGGTGCTGCAAGGCTTCAATTCCAACCTGACCATGCTCGATGGACGGGGCGGTGGCGGCAGCAGCGTCGGTTCCGACGATCAAGGCGGCGGCGAGTTCGGCGCGAGCAGTGCGCCACGCCGCGCCGTTGCCGCCGGCACCCGCAGCAGCGACATGGACGACGACATTCCGTTCTGATGCGGCTGCGATCGGCGATCCGGCAATGGCCTGATTTAACCCACTGTGGCCTAAATGGAATCGGCTAGTGCCCCGGCTTGAATGGCGCGGGGGGAGTAGAGTTGCCGGTTTGAACTCGCCCAAAGTCTGCTAATGGACATGCCGTGAAATGCATGAGCCATGACACTTGGCAGGTAGCGACCGGTTCGAGTGGGGCAATCCATGATCAAGGAAAATTGGCGAGTGATTTTGCTGACGTTGCTTGCTGCAAATCTGGTTTTCATGGCCCTTCTGGAGGTGCAGAGGCTCGCGCTGTGGCGACGCGAACAGGAGTATTTCGCGCGAATCCAACAACCATCGACCGAGAAGTTCGATTACCTCGTTGCGGAACTGTCGGAAACCAAGAAGACCCAGACGCTACTATTGGATCTCATCTATAAGATATCGGCCGAAATCAACACGCGGGTCATCAAGGTGGAAGCTGCTACCCAAGAGGTGCCTGCCAACGTGAAGGAAACGAGAGACATACAGGCGCGCCTCAACTCATTGCAGAGCGCGGTCGACCAAATGTCCGCCGCAAAACATTAGTTACCTCTGCCGCAAGCGGCGTTTTTGATGCGATACCAAGCCGGTTCCGCCCGCGGCTTTTGTGCGGGCGGAAAGACCGCGGGGAGGGCGGCCTAAGTATCTGGAAAAACGAAGGGAAAAACGGCTTGCCGCGAGCCGATAGGGGTGGTTTCCAAGCCCCCAATGCGCTATATGATTGATAGCAAGAATCGACTGGATTTTCCCTTTGTCCGATAGCGAAGACACCAAACCCGCAGAGCCGCCGGGCCCTTCCGATATTCGTCCCGTTTCCATCCTCGACGAGATGAAACGCTCCTACCTCGATTACGCCATGAGCGTGATCGTGGCGCGGGCGTTGCCCGATGCGCGCGACGGTTTGAAGCCCGTTCACCGCCGCATCCTCTACTCCATGTACGAGCAGGGTCACACGCCCGACAAAAAGTACGTGAAGTCCGCGCGCGTGGTCGGCGACGTGATCGGTAAGTATCATCCGCACGGCGACCAATCGATTTACGATGCGATGGTGCGGATGGCGCAGGATTTCTCCATGCGCGTGCCGCTGATCGACGGGCAAGGCAATTTCGGCTCGGTCGACGGCGATCCTCCGGCGGCGTATCGGTACACGGAGGCGCGCCTTACCCGATCGGCACTCGCGGTTCTCGGGGATATCGACAAGGACACCGTCGATTTCCAGCCCAACTACGACAATACCGAAAAAGAGCCGTCGGTTCTCCCGGCGAAGTTCCCGAACCTCCTGGTCAACGGCGCCGGCGGCATTGCAGTGGGCATGGCCACCAACATTCCGCCGCATAATCTCGGCGAGGTGATCGATGCCTGTGTCGCGCTGATCGACAATCCCGGACTTTCCATCGACGAACTCATCAACATCATTCCGGGTCCGGATTTTCCGACCGGCGGCATCATCCTCGGCCACCAGGGCATCCGCGCCGCCTACCATCTCGGCCGCGGCTCGATCGTGATGCGCGGCAAGTTGTCGATCGAAACCATCCGCAAAGACCGCGAAGCGATCGTCATCACCGAAATTCCCTACCAGGTGAACAAGGCCACCATGGTCGAGCGCATCGGGGAATTGATCCGCGAGAAGAAGATCGAGGGCGTTTCCGACCTGCGCGACGAATCCGACCGCGAGGGTTACCGTGTCGTCATCGAGTTGAAGCGCGAGGCGATAGCGGACGTGGTGCTCAACCAGCTCTACCGGTTCACGCTGTTGCAAAGCAATTTCGCCGCCAACATGCTGGCGCTCGACGGCGGCCGGCCGCAGATCATGACTTTGAAGGACCTGCTGACGCTGTTCATCGCCTTCCGCGAGCAGGTGGTTACGCGGCGCACCAAGTTCATGCTCAACAAGGCGCGCGACCGTGCCCACATCCTGGTCGGTCTTGCCATTGCTGTTGCCAATATCGACGAGGTCATCCGCGTGATCCGCACCTCGCCCGATCCCAACACGGCGCGCGAAACCCTGATGTCGCGCGACTGGCCAGCCAGCGACGTGGCGGCGATGATCACGTTGATCGACGACCCGCGCCACCGCCTGGAGGAAGGCGGCACCGCGCGGCTGTCGATGGAGCAGGCCAAGGCCATTCTCGATTTGCGGCTGCAGCGGCTCACCGCACTTGGGCGCGAGGAGATTTCCGAGGAACTCGACAAGCTCGCGGTCGAAATCAACGACTATCTCGACATCCTGCGCTCGCGCGCCCGCGTTCAGGTCATCATCAAGACCGAGCTTGCGGAGGTGAAGTCGGAGTTCGCCACGCCGCGCAGGACCGTCATCGTCGAGCAGGAAGGCGAGGTCGAGGACGAAGACCTGATCCAGCGCGAGGACATGGTGGTCACCGTCTCCCACGCCGGATATGTCAAGCGGGTGCCGCTCTCGGCCTATCGGGCGCAGCGGCGCGGCGGCAAGGGCAGGGCGGGCATGCAGACCCGCGACGAGGATTTCGTCAGCCGCCTGTTCGTGGCCTCCACGCACACTCCGGTGCTGTTCTTCTCCTCGCGCGGACAGGTCTACAAGGAAAAGGTCTGGCGGCTGCCGATGGCCGCGCCGAATGCCCGCGGCAAGGCCCTGATCAACATCCTGCCGCTGGAGCAGGGCGAGCGCATCACCACCATCATGCCGCTGCCGGAAGATGAAGCCTCCTGGGCCAATCTTGACGTGATGTTCGCGACCACCGGCGGCAACGTCCGACGCAACAAATTGTCCGACTTCGTCGACGTCCGCCGTTCCGGCATCATCGCCATGAAGCTCGACGACGACGAGGCGATCGTCGACGTGCAGATCTGCACCGAGCATGACGACGTGCTGCTGACTGCGGCCGGCGGCCAGTGCATCCGCTTCCCCGTGGCCGACGTGCGGGTGTTTTCGGGACGAACCTCGATGGGCGTGCGCGGCATCGCGCTGCCCGAGGGCGACAAACTGATTTCGCTGGCGATCCTGCGCCATGTCGAAGCGACTTCGGACGAGCGGTCCGCCTATCTGAAGATGCGCCGCGCCGTGGCCGGCGAAGCCGCCACCGAAGAGGCCGCGGAAGCCGACGTCGAGGAGACATCCGGTGCCATTCAGCTCAGCTCCGAACGCTATGTCGAGATGTCGGCGCAGGAACAGGTGGTGCTGACGGTTTCATCGAACGGATTCGGCAAGCGCACCTCGTCCTTCGAGTACCGGACCACGGGGCGCGGCGGCAAGGGCATCGTGGCGATGTCGGTCAACAACCGCAACGGCAAGCTGGTGGCATCGTTCCCGGTCGAGGATTCCGACCAGATCATGCTGGTGACGGACAAGGGCCAGCTGATCCGCTGCCCGGTGGAAGACATCAGGATCGCCGGCCGCTCGACCCAGGGCGTCATCGTGTTCGACACCGCCGAAGACGAGCACGTGGTGTCGGTCGAGCATATCGGCGAGGAAACCGAGAACGGCAACGGCAATGGCAATGGAGGCTAGGCGACAGCCGGACCTCGATTCCTAAAATCCGTCTTACTGCTTGGCGATCGCAGTCATCTGGCGCGGCTTCGTTTCATTGCGCCCCTGGGATGACGAAAATCGTCACGTCAGTCTCAAATTGTGCCTCGCCGGCAACACTGCCGGCAAAAGGCGTATTGGCTACCTTCTTCCCAAGCCCTGCCAATTGTGCGCCCTCGCCGGATTCCGTAGGTATTCGGCTGAGGTCAAATGGACCGCTGTCGGCGTCGGCGGAGTTTGAAGGGCAACAAGAAGAAACCAGCAGTGTGCCAGCCAAAATTCACTCGTTCAGCTCACTTTGATGGGTACTGGCGCGCGCCGCCGATTCCCGGTCGACCGCGACAATCACAGGTAGTTGGTCATAGCCTTGTCGAAAAACGTGCCATATCAATCCGGCTTCTTCGCTCACCCATTTAGGGATCAAGGAGAATGACGGGCAATCAGACACGTCGCAAGATTGTCGCGATCCTCGCCGCCGACGTCGTAGGTTACAGCCGCCTTGCGGGCGCCGACGAGGACCGCACGCTCGCGCGGCTGCGGGCACTGCGCAGCGATCTGATTGACCCCACTATCTTCGTCCACCGGGGGCGTGTGGTAAAGCGTACCGGCGACGGAGCCCTGGTCGAGTTCAGCAGCGTGGTCGACGCCGTTCGCTGTGCCATCGAAGTTCAGAACGGCATGGTCGAACGGAATACCGGACTGCCGTCCGAGCGCCGCATTGAATTTCGGATCGGTATCCACCTTGGTGACGTCGTCGAGGAGTCCGACGGCGATCTCATGGGCGACAGTGTCAATATCGCCGCCCGGCTTGAGGGAATAGCCACACCAGGGGCTATTTGCCTTTCCGAGGATGCCTATCGCCAGGTCAAGGCGCGGCTCGACGTTGTGGTCGCCGATCTCGGTGAGCAGAACCTCAAGAACATCGCCGATCCGATCCGGGCCTATTCGCTCGAAGTCGGCAAACCGGCGCAAGCCAAGCTGGCCGCAGCTTCGGCGCCGCCGCCTCTCTCCATTGTAGTCCTTCCCTTCGCCAATATTGGCGGCGATCCCGAGCAGGCATATTTCGCCGACGGCGTCACGGAAAGCCTGACCACGGACCTGTCGCGCATTTCCGGAAGTTTTGTGATCGCGCGCAACACGGCCTTCACCTTCAAGGGCAAGCACGTAGACGTGAAGCAGGTGGGACGCGAACTCGGTGTGCGCTATGCGCTCGAGGGCTCGGTGCAGCGCGGCGGCAATCGCATGCGCGTCAACGTCCAACTTATCGATACCGAAACCGGCAATCATGTCTGGGCCGAGCGATTTGAAAAACCTGTAACCGACCTGTTCGACATGCAGGACGAGATCGTAGTGCGTCTTGCCCATCAACTGGGCACGGAGTTGATCACGGCCGAGGCGCGGCGTGCGGAACGGTCTCCGCATCCCAGCTCGATGGACCTGTGGTTGCAGGGTATGGCTCAAGCAAACAAAGGGTCTGCGCCGGGGTTACTCACGCATGCGCGCGGCTATTTCGAACGCGCGCTGGCATTTGATCCCGATAACCTTGCAGCTCTCATCGGAATGGCAGACGTCGACGCGCGGACAGGCGCTTACTTCATGACGGACCAGCGCATCCAGTGCCTCGGCTCCGCAGAAGCTGCTTTGACTAAAGTACTTTCGATTTCCCCAGACCACGCCATGGCCCATTGCCTATTGGGCATTGTTGAAATCTTCTCAAATCGTGCCGATCAGGGTATCGCCGAGTGTGAACGGGCTTTGGCGCTGGATCGAAATTTGGCTATTGCTCACGCTCAAATTGGCTTTGCCAAATATGTCACGGGGCGCGGCGGAGAAACCGAAGCGCACGTTCTGGAAGCGCTGAGACTTTCTCCTCGCGATACCAACGCGAACGTATGGGCGACATGGGTTGGAAACGCAAAGCATCAGGTGGGAGCCGACGAGGAAGCTCTAGCTTGGTTCCGCCGAGCTATCGAGGCCAACCGAAACCTTCCAGTCGGGCACTTTTTTCTTGCCGCCGCTTTGGCGCTTCTCGATCGGCTTGATGAGGCCAAGCAGGCGGCGCAAGCCGGGCTTGCACTGGACCCGAGCTTTACGGTCTCTCGATTTCGAGCAAGCGCCTCCAGCGATAATCCGATCTATCTTGGCAGACGCGAGCGCGTCTATGAAGGGATGCGTCAGGCCGGCATTCCGGAAGAATGACCGCGAACGGGCTTCGAAGTCGAAAATGGGCCGCGTGGCCAAGCCTTCGGTTGAGATGGGCTTGCCGATTTTTGACCAGGAAACCGCGAGGCCTAAGGCAGATTGATCCGCGAGTTGGGGCGACAATCTCCCGCGGTTGGTGAAGATCAAGTTACAGGTCGATCACGAGAACATCTTAAGGCATACCCAGAGCGTGCCGCTGAGCTAGGGCGCGGCCCTTAGCAAGGCCGCCAATGCTCAAAAAAATTGCTTCCGCCTTCGAGGCATACCGGACATGACCAGACTTCCTGCTGGCTCGAACCGGTCGCCAATGACCCGACGGCGACATGGGGAATCTGTGTCCGCCGATAACTAGATCGCGTTTCCCCGCTCAGCAATATACGGTGAGTGTGTCTTCGGGGGAGTTCGTTCCATGGGCGCGCTCATTAATGTCGTTCTTCCCGTTTTCGGCATCATATTGACCGGCTACCTTGCCGGGCGCTTCAAGGCATTAGGATCGGACTCGGCTGCTGCCATCAACCGGTTCGTGTTTTACTTCGCGCTGCCTGCCGCTCTTTTTTCGATCACCGCCCGCGCGCCTATCGACAGGATTTTCAACTGGCCTTTCATCGGCGCTTACGTCAGCGGCGTATTACTGACAGTTCTCATTTCAGTAATCGCCGGACGATTTTGGTTTCATCACCGTGACGCAGCAACGCTCAGCATCGTTGGACTGACGGCTGGATGGGGAAATGTTGGATACATGGGTTTGCCACTGCTGGTTACGGCCTATGGGCCGGATGGTGCGCTGCCGACGATTGTTTCCATCGTTAGCTCTATCCTGCTGTTTGTGGGAAGTGCCGTCGCCGTTCTGGAGGGAACGCGCGCTTCTGGAGGATCGCCACTTCGTGTGGCCTCACACTTGGCGGGACTGCTTTTACGAAATCCGCTACTGATTGCTCCATTGTTCGGCATCGCATTTTCGATGGCTTCGCTGCCGCTTCCTAAAGCGGTCAGCAATTACCTCGATCTGATGGCTGCTGCCGTAGCCCCGGCGGCCCTCTTTGCCATGGGCCTTTCTCTCGTAGGTCATAAACTAATCGGCAACGTCGGCGAAGTGATTTGGCTCGCAACGTTGAAAACCGTCATCAGTCCTGTTCTGACATTCGCACTCGTCGCCGACATATTCCTTATGGAGCCGTTGTGGTCACAGGCAGCAGTCATTCTTTCCGCGATGCCTGCGGCTACGAACACCTATATCATCGCTCAGCAATACAATGTGTACTCCAAGACCGTGTCGCCGGCTGTCGTAGTTTCGACCGCCATGTCGGTGATCACGATTTCCTTCCTGCTGATCTGGTTTGGGGTTGGCTGAGAAGAGAGGCATACCGGACATGACTGGACTTCCTGATGGCTCGACCGGGTCGCGAATGAACCAGGCGGACTTCGCGATCGCCAAATTCGATTACCCCGTCGGCGCGGTTAAGCGGCCACCGAAATGGCGAGCCCAGGCGAGCATCCCGCCTCATAGCCGTAGCTCCCCACATTCGAAAGTAGTACCATTCCTACCAAGACGGTGAGCGCCGACTTCGGCAATCGTCAAAAACGGGGGGACCGACCCGCTATGTATAGGAGGATACCCCATGCCTACCTACATCTCCCTCATCAGCTTCACGCAGAAGGGCGTTGAATCGATCAAGGACGGGCCGAAACGGCTCGATGCGGCAAAGGAGCGTTTCCGCGCGGCCGGTGCCGAGTTGAAAGCGTTTTATCTTATCACCGGCCAGTATGACGCCGTGGCAATTTCCGAAGCACCGAATGACGAAGTGGTCGCAAAGCTCGCGATGGCGGCGGCGGCGCAGGGGAACATACGGACGCAGACGTGCCGCGCGTTCACCGAGGACGAATACCGGAAGATGGCTTCCTCTTTGTAGTGGCGACCGACCCTCACGAGAGGGAACTATCCGGAGGCGTAGCGGAATTTGGTCGCTATTGTGGGCATAGCGGACTCTGGCAAACCCTCCGCCAGACAAATTGTGGAGTTGCTGCTTAGGACTTATCTCCCGGTCGCCGATACGAAGCCAGTGTGCGTGCGTCTGTGGCTCCAATTCGAGGCCCAAATGACGATGGAGGCCGGCCAAAAGCCAAGCCTCCATTCGGGTATGCGACCAAACAAGATGGTTTTGAGCCGGCGGCTCCCTCTACGGCGTGCGGTCGGCGGTGACCAGACGTACCTGCCGAATCGCGGCCTTTGAGCCCGCAACCCGCAGGCATGAGGCTTCGAAATGCGGCCAGGCCTGCTGCGAACAGTCACGGCCGACGGGTCGGATGTCGAGACGGTCGCCCTTTTGGAGGGCGTGCGGCACGCTGGCTTCGACTTCCGGCGCAAAGCCGGGAAGGACGGCAAGCGCGGCGGCAACCAACGCAGCGATCACGATGGCTGAAAGAGCTTTGATCATGACGGCCCCCTGTCATCGGGCCTTGGCGGCCCCTGATTTGCTTGGCTAACCCTTACAAAGCGCCGGTTTCCGCAATTTTTCGCCGAACCGGAAAGTGGTTTCGTCCCAGCCGGGATTTGTTTCGTCGCCCGGCAGGGCCCGAAACAAAGCCGGTATGAATAGGGGTCTTGCCTGGTCCCGAAGTGGTTCAACGGCCCATGAAAAATATCGATGCGGCGGTCGGCGTGGGGCCGGACCCGGATCGGCTTGCGGCCCCGGCCGGGGCGGGGTAGACGGAATTATGCCCCGCATCGCGCTTTATCCCGGCTCATTCGACCCCGTCACCAATGGCCATCTCGACGTGGTCAGGCAGGCGGTCGGCCTGTGCGACCGGCTGGTCGTCGCTATCGGCATCCATCCCGGGAAAAAGCCGCTGTTTTCGCCGGAAGAACGTCTGGAGATGCTCGGAGAGGTCTTCGGTCCGGTCGCTGCAAAAGCCGGCTGCGCCTTTGAGGCCATCACTTACGACGACCTCGTCGTCACCGCCGCGCAACGCTTCGGCGCTACGATCCTGATCCGTGGCCTTCGGGACGGCACGGATCTGGACTACGAGATGCAGATGGCGGGGATGAACGAGGCCATGGCGCCGCAGGTCCACACCGTGTTCCTGCCGGCCTCGCCGACCGTGCGCCCGATCACCGCCACACTGGTGCGCCAGATCGCCGGCATGGGGGGCGATGTCTCGAACTTCGTCCCCAAGGCCGTCGCCAAGCGCCTCAAGGCCAAATTCACCCGCTAGCCCTCTCAGTTGGAGCCTTCATGATCCGGATTCTCGCCGTCCTCGCCGCGCTGATTTGCGCTGCGCCCGCCGTCGCCCAGCCGCTTCCGGCCGGCCTCGACAAGCAGAATGCGATCGTCATCGACACCACCAAGGGGCGGATTGTCATCAAGCTCAGGACGGACATCGCGCCTCAGCACGCCGAGCGCATCAAACAGCTCGCACGCGAGGGTTATTACAACAACGTGCCGTTCCACCGCGTGATGGACGGCTTCATGGCGCAGACCGGCGACGGCCAGAACTTCAACGGCACCGGCGGATCGAAATATCCGAACCTCAAGCAGGAATTTTCCAAGGTTCACTTCGCGCGCGGCATTGTCGGGATGGCGCGACGCGGCGACAGCGTCGATTCCGCCAATTCGCAGTTCTTCATCATGTTCGCGGACGGCGCGCCGCTGGATGGACAGTACACCGTGATCGGCGAGGTCGTGCAGGGCATGGACGTGGTCGACATGCTCAAGAAGGCTCCACCAGGATCGGCCGGCGGCGCCGTGACCGATCCGGACAAGATGGTGAAGGTGCAAGTCGCTTCCGACATCAAGTGATCCCGTGGCGCACTCATCGTTTTCGATGGACCGCGGCGCTCCTGCTCGTCTGGTCGAGCTGCGCTTCGGCCGAACCGGCGCAGGTCGACACCATTCGCGAGGTCTTTGCGAGGCTGAGGACCTGCTGGAAACCGCCGCCGGCCTCGAGCGCCAATCCCGGCATCGACATCACCGTGATCGTGAGCTTCAACCGAGCCGGCGAAATCCTTGGCCATCCCCGCATCACCTATGAATCGAAGCAGGCCGGTGACAACGACCGGCTGATGTACCGGATCGCGGTCATGGAGGCATTGCAGCGCTGCACGCCGATGCCATTTACAGAAGGGATGGCCGGCGCCGTTGCCGGCCGGCCGTTCGCCGTCCAATTTCACAACCGGAAACTTCCACCCCAACCATTAGAGAAGAGAGCATGGCTGACACCGAAAATACTTTGATCCTCGACACCACGCAGGGGCGTGTCACCATCGAAATGCGGCCGGATCTTGCGCCCACCCATGTCGCGCGGATCAAGGAACTCGTGCGCGAGGGATTTTACGACGGCATTGTGTTCCACCGCGTGATCGACGGCTTCATGGCGCAGACCGGCTGTCCGCACGGCACCGGAACCGGCGGTTCCGGCCAAAAGCTCAAGGCCGAGTTCAACAAGGAGCCGCATGTGCGCGGCACCGCATCGATGGCGCGCGCGGCTAACCCTGATTCCGGCGACAGCCAGTTCTTCATCTGCTTCGACGACGCTCCGTTCCTCAACAGCCAGTATACGGTCTGGGGCATGGTGACGTCAGGCATGGAGAACGTCGACAAGATCAAGCGCGGCGAGCCGGTGAGGGATCCGGACAAGATCGTCAAGGCGCATATGGCCTTGGATGCGGCGTGAAGGGCAAGCAACAACACATCCGGCGTCATGCCCCGCCAACGGGTCTCGCCTTCGGCGAGCCCGATGACAAGCTCCGGCGGGGCATCCAGTACTCGCGCTTTCTCCTTGGAAACGAGGCCGGTGGGTACTGGATCGCCCGCCGGAGCCTGTCATCCGGCCGGCCAAGGGCCGGACCGGTTGGCGGGCGATGACGGCCAAGGCCAATGCGCACCGATCTCTTCGACTTCGATCTTCCGGCCGACAGCATTGCGCTGCGTCCAGCGAGCCCGCGCGATTCCGCGCGGCTATTGATCGTTGCGCCCGGCGCCGCCTTGCGCGATGGCGTCGTTTCCGATCTGCCTGAGTTGCTGGAGCCGGGCGATCAGCTCGTGGTGAATGACACCAGGGTTATTTCGGCCCAGCTCAAGGGCCGCCGCATTGGAAGGCAAACCGAACCGAAGATCGAGGCAACCCTGATCAAGCGGCTCGACGGTTCGCGCTGGCAAGCGCTGGTGAAACCGGCCAAGAAACTGTCGCCCGGCGATGTCGTGCGCTTCGGCAATGAGGGCAAAGTGTGCCTGCTCGGCCATCTTGACGCCGAAGTCGAGGGCAAGGGCGAGGACGGCGAGGTGACGCTCTCGTTTTCGTTTCACGGGCCGGCGCTTGATTCAGCCATCGCCGACCTCGGCAGCCCGCCGCTGCCGCCTTACATCGCCTCACGACGCGCGCCTGACGAACGCGACGCCTCGGACTATCAGACCATGTTCGCTTCGCATGAGGGCGCGGTCGCTGCTCCCACGGCCGGGTTGCATTTTACCCCCGGCCTGGAGGATGCGCTGCGCGAGCGCGGCATTGAAATTCACCGCGTCACCCTGCATGTCGGGGCGGGGACCTTCCTGCCGGTCAAGGCCGAGGATACCAGCGCCCATAAGATGCATTCCGAATGGGGTGAGATTTCGCGCGCCACCGCCGAAGCGTTGAATGCGGGGCGGGCGAAGGGGGGCCGCATCGTCGCTGTCGGCAGCACTTCGCTGCGGCTATTGGAAAGTGCTGCGGCCGAAGACGGCAGCATCGCGCCGTTTGTTGGCGAGACCGCGATTTTCATCACGCCAGGGTATCGCTTTCGGGCGGTCGATATCCTCCTGACCAATTTTCATCTGCCGCGTTCGACCCTGTTCATGCTGGTTTCGGCTTTCTCCGGGCTTGAAACCATCAAGCAGGCCTATGCCCATGCTATTGCACGCGGCTACCGGTTTTATTCCTATGGGGATGCCTGCCTGCTGTTTCGTGATAAATCCTCCGCATGACATCAGCCAATCATTTTGAGCTGCTCGGGCGCGACGGGCAGGCGCGTACGGGTCGACTGACAACGCCGCACGGCGTGGTGCGGACGCCCGCCTTCATGCCGGTCGGCACCGCCGGCGCGATGAAGGGCATGCATTGGCGCGAGGTGCGGGACGCCGGCACCGACATCGTGCTCGGCAACACCTATCACCTGATGTTGCGGCCCGGCGCCGAGCGGATCGCAGGACTTGGCGGCCTGCAGCGCTTTACCGGCTGGAACGGCCCGATGCTGACCGATTCCGGCGGTTTCCAGGTGATGTCGCTGTCGGAACTGCGCAAGGTCGGCGAACGGGCGGTCACCTTTCGCTCTCACATCGATGGCGCCATGGTCGAATTATCGCCGGAGCGCTCGATCGAGGTGCAGCGGCTGCTTGGCGCCGACATCGCGATGCAGATGGACGAGTGCGTCAGGCTGCCGGCCGAGCGCGGCGACATCGAGCGCGCGATGCAACTTTCCCTGCGCTGGGCCGAGCGCAGCAAACGCGCCTTCGAGACCGCGACGGCCGGTTACATGCTGTTCGGCATCGCGCAAGGCGGCGACGTGCCCGAGCTGCGCCGGACGAGCGCGCGGGGCCTGATCGAGATCGGGTTTGACGGTTATGCGATCGGCGGGCTTGCGGTCGGCGAACCGCAGTCGGTCATGCTGGCGATGATCGAGGAGATCGTGCCGATTTTTCCCGAGGGGCATCCCCGCTATTTGATGGGCGTCGGCTCGCCCGACGATCTTCTGGAGGCGGTTGCGCGCGGCATCGACATGTTCGATTGCGTGATGCCGACCCGCAACGGCCGTCACGGGATGGCGTTCACGCGGTTTGGTCAGATCAATCTGCGCAACGCCCGCCACGCCGACGATCCGCGACCCCTCGACGAAGAAAGCTCCTGGCCCTCCGCGCGCAACAATTCACGCGCCTACCTGCATCACCTCGTCAGATCGGGCGAGACGCTGGGAGCGATGTTGTTGTCGGAAATCAACATCGCCTATTACCAGCGGCTGATGCACGATATCAGGCAGGCGATTGCGCAGGGTACTTTTGCGGGATTCTGCGAGAACACGCGCGCGGAATGGGCGCGGGGCGATATCGCTCCGCGCTAGATCAGCCGGCAGGGGCCGGGCGCCGGCTTAAAACGGAAAGCACACCAAACCCCGGCAAGCGCGGAATGCCCGCGCAAGTTCACGCCTGAGCGAAAATGAGCGGATTCAGTTACAGACCGGACGCTTGAGCGAATGCTTGGTCACAAAACCATACCCGCAGGTATCGCAGGTCCAGAGATAGCTGATGATGTTGTCGGCCAAATAGGCCGACGCCTCGGCGGCTACCATGGAATCCGCACAAACCGGACAGGTGGGCAGATCACAACCACGCGGATCGGGGTTATGCGAGACGGTCGACAAGACTTCAGCGACTGCTGCCATCGTGACCTCCTTGCGATCTGAGCCTGTTTAGATTTACACCAGCTTGTTTGCATTCTGACAACACAAATGCGTTGGTTTTAAGTTCTCTCGGGAATTTTGATTTTTGCATTGCAGCGAAATGCAATTTGCCGGATTCAGGCTTGCACGACTGCATGGGCAACCCCTAATGGAAGATGTCCCCGTCAATCAAGGCTGAACGCCGTCTTAAGGAGTTGTTATGGATGTGTCGCCCGCCGCGCGTGCAGTGCACCCTCCAGGACGGGGACGTGTTTTTGAAAGCATCGTGGAGGCGATCGGCGATACGCCGATCGTCCGCCTGCGCAAGCTTCCGCAGCAGCACGGTTCCAATGCGACCATTCTTGCCAAACTCGAATATTTCAATCCCGCAGCCAGCGTGAAGGACCGCATCGGCGCGGCCATGGTCGTGGCGATGGAAAAGGCCGGGCTTATCAACGCCGACACCGTACTGATCGAACCGACCTCGGGAAATACAGGGATTGCGCTCGCCTTCGTCGCGGCCTCGCGGGGATACCGGCTCAAGCTCGTGATGCCGGAATCGATGTCGATTGAACGGCGAAAGATGCTGACGTTCCTCGGCGCCGAAATTGTTTTGACGCCCGCAACGCAAGGCATGAAAGGGTCGATTGCCACCGCCGAAGAACTGGTTCGCACGACGCCCAACGCCGTTATGCCGCAGCAGTTCAAGAACCTCGCCAATCCCGAAATTCACCGCCGCACCACCGCGGAAGAAATCTGGAACGATACCGGCGGCGATATCGATGTCTTTGTCGCCGGCGTCGGCACCGGCGGAACGATCACGGGCGTGGGCCAGGTGCTCAAGCCGCGCAAACCCGGCTTGCGGATCGTGGCCGTGGAACCCGAAGAGAGCCCGGTGCTGTCAGGCGGTCAGCATTCACCGCACAAGATTCAGGGAATTGGCGCGGGCTTCATTCCCGAAATCCTCGATCGCTCCGTCATCGACGAGATTATCACGATCGATAGTGCGACCGCGCTCGAGATGTCGCGCGCATTGGCCCGCAACGAAGGCATTCCGGGCGGCATCTCTTCGGGTGCTGCGATCGCCGCCGCGTTGGCGATCGGCAAGCGGCCGGAAAGCGCAGGCAAGACTATTCTGGCGATCGTACCATCGTTCTCCGAACGTTATTTGTCGACAGCCCTGTTTGAAGGAATTTAGCCGTGCCGGATCAACCAAGACGTCCGCGAACCCTGAACGACGCCCGCACCGAGGCCGAGGCTGCGTTCAAGAAGGTCACAAAGAAAGAACCCCAAACACCCGCCGCGAAGGTTACACTACCAGGCGTCAAGGAACTGGTCTCGCTGCGGATCGATCAGGACGTGCTCGAGCACTTCCAGGCGGGCGGGCCCGGCTGGCAGGATCGGATCAACGACGCGCTGAGAAAGGCGGCAGGGAAATAACCCTGGCAAATTTCATGGACACGCGGTCGGCTATTTCCTGTCTCGCACTGGTCACGGGCTTGCTTTCAGCGCCGGCGGCTGCGGAATCGGTGCCCTTCAAATGCGTTATTTTGCCCGGCGAGGAAACCGCCAGCATCGTGATGACCAATTCGCTCGGCAGCGATGCTTCCTGCATTGTGACGTGCAGATTTTCGACCACCCGCTACAACAACAATCCGCAAATCACCTGCGCCAAGCCCGTTCCGGCGGGCAAGGAGGTTGAAATGTGCCTGCTGACTTCGGGTGGCGACAAAATGGTGAAGCTGACCCAGGGATCTGCGGAGTGCTCAAAATAGATACGAAAAAACCATACTCCGCGAAAGAAAAACTACCGCTTCCTCCTTAAATTTTGAAAATCCCGTTTGTGTGACAGCGAGATGCGGTCAGGTCCCAAACCGCGCGGTGGCGGACGCGGAGGGCTTTAGATTCAAGAGATTACCGGCGAGGATGAGTGCCGCGCCAACGATCGTGAACGCGTCAAGCCGTTCCGAATAGATCAGCCAGCCGGCGAGAGCCGTCAGCGGGACGCGGAGAAAATCCATCGGCAGCACGATTGTGGCATCGGCATGCAACATCGCGCGCGCCATGCAGAAGTGCGAGAACGTGCCGCTGAAGGCGATCACAAGGGCACAAAACCAGACATATTGCGAGGGCCATTTCCAGACGTAGAGCGAAGGGAAAAAGCCGGCCGTGGTCTGGATCGCCAGCATCCAGAAGATGATCGCGACCGTCGTTTCGGTCCGTGTCAGCGATTTCATCATGGCGACCGAGGTGCCAAATCCCACGGCCGCCGCAAGCGCGATCAGTTGGCCCGGATCGATCTCCCCGGTCGCGGGACGCACGATAATGACCACGCCGACCACGCCGAGCACGATCGCGAATATCTTCCAGACCGTCATGCGTTCGCCGAGAAAGCTCGCGGCCAAGATCGCAGTCCAGATCGGCATCGTGAATTCGATCGACACCACCTGTCCGATCGGAATCAACGTCAACGCGAAGAACCAGCCAAGTTGCGCCGCGTAATGAATAAGATTGCGCGCAACATGCGCGAGCGGCCGCCGTGTCTTGAGACCGGCAAAGCCGCCGTGGCGGCGAACCAGCGGGTAGAGCATCAAGAGGCCCAGTCCCGTTCGCAGTTCCATGATCTGAAAGACGCTGATTTCGCGCGTCGCCTCGCGCCCGGCAACCGCCATCACCAGCATCAGGCTGAGCCAGCCCGCCATCCAAAGCGCGGCTTTTGCTTTGGAAGGTGTTCGGTCCATCAGCGGCGGAGGTGAGGCATGTTGCAAGACGTTCGGCTCTTCAGCGGCCAGGCCGGTATCGGCGACTTGGCGCGGGTTTGCAACGCGCAAAATGCGGATGCCGAAATGCGTGCGAAATGAGCGCCCGAACGGTCGGCAGATTTCCCGCTCGACATTGGCGGAAGTGCGGTGCACATCTTTGCCAAACAAACGCGGAGGAACTTCTTCATGCACATCCTGCAACCCGCCGACTGGTCGAAGCCGCGCGGCTTCTCGCACGGCGTTGCGGTCGAGGGCCCCGGCCGCTGGATCGTCCTTGCGGGCCAGACCGGCGGCGACGAGAAGGGCGAGTACCAGCCTGACATGGCCGCGCAGGTCGCCGTCGCGCTGCGGCGAATTGTCCGCCTGCTGGCGGAGGCCGGAGCGGGCCCCGGGCACATCGTCCGTCTGACCTGGTATTTAACCAGCCGCAGCGAATATGAGGCCGCGGGCGCCGGTATCGGCGCGGCCTGGCGCGAGATGCTCGGGAAAAATTTTCCGCCCTCGACGCTGCTCTTCATCGATGGGCTCGTCGATGCCCGCGCCAAAGTCGAGATCGAAGTCACCGCGTTCGTGCCGGCTGCCTAGTGTGGCGGTACAGAAGTCCGCATCAGTGCCGCCGCGAGTTCCGACATGCGGACTTCTGAACCAAAGCCACACTAGAAATAATATTTTGCTAGTGTCCTTTCGATTCCGAAGTTCGCAAACGGGGGTGCTGCGAAAAGATGCGAACTTCGGAATCGGGACACTAGATGCATTATCGGTTCTGATTGAATCAGAACCGAGGTCACGCGAACCGGTATCCACCCGCGGATCAAGTCCGAGGGCATGCTTCGCTCGAAAACGCTCTAGCTACGGGACAACGAAATTGAGGCGCCCCTGAATTGGCTCTCGGCTCTGATCACGACGGACTGCTTGTTACCGCGCGTTGTCATGGAGAGGTGCGCGGTAAATGCCGGCGCAGTTACCACGACCTGAAAATTGCCGCCGCCGGAGCGTCCCTCAAGGTTACCGTTGATGTTTCGGCTGCTCTCGCTCCAGGTCCCCGAAATTGCCGAACCCTGGGCGATGATATTACTGCTCAGATTGAACTTGTAGCTGTCGCTGGCGCAGATCAAGGTCTGTTGCATACCATTTCCGCCCGCACCTACCGCGTAAGTGGCTCGACAGCGAATTCGCTCGGTCGAACCGTCGTCGAGCGTGACCGTGCCCGCGCCGGCCCAGACGCCAGCCATGCCGGCAAACGGACCGGAAGCTTGCGCGTGGCCTGCGGTCGCCCACAGCGAGGCGTACGCCAACGCTCCAATCGCGAACGCCAGCCGTCGCGCATACATGAGGGCAGTGGGCTTTCGGCCAGCTCTGTTGCCAAGATGCTTTCTGTCGGCCACTGCATAATACTCCCGCAGATGTTCCATTACACTTCCCCCATCCGGCATTGCCACTGAGTTGACGGTCCGCATATGCACCATTGACGGATACCCGCACAAGCCCTCCGACCAAGGCTACCGGAGAGTCGCTGCCGACAAAAATCTTACCGCTTGCGGCGGCGAGCGTCGAGCGTCGGTTCGCGCGAACCAGCCTAGGTAATGTTCGTCACATGCCACAATGTCGCACCAAATATATAAAATTGCGAAAGAATAGAGATTCACAAAAACTTCCTAGTCGGCGAGAGCGGGAGCATTGGTCGCAAATTCTTCATCCTGCGGCCTGCCGGGGAGCGCATCATGCATCTTCACATAATCGATGACTTCGCCCAACAATTTCTGGCCCAGCGGAGCCAGCGCACGTTCCCACAATTGCCGGGCGGTTTCGTCCTTCTTGACGAAGCACCAATCTTGGGCCGCGATCTCGCCGGCGTCCATGCGATCGGCCAAGTGGTACACGGTGCCGCCAGCGATCGGGTCCTTTTCGCGGATTGTCCATTCGATCGCGGCAATTCCGCGATGCCGGGGTAATAGCGAGGGATGGTACCCGATACCGCCAAGTCTCGCCGCGGCCAGCGCCTCTTTGCTGACGCGGGCGTGACTGTGCGCGGCCACGATCAGGTCGGTATCGCCTGCGATTTCCGAGGCCACTACCAGTTTCGGATCGGCCTGGACCGTAACCGGGATACCGGCGCCGCGGGCGGCGGCGGCGAGCCGATCGTCGGCGTCGGCAACAACGACTGCGACGATGTCGACACCGTGCTGGCGCAACATTTCCAATGTCGTCACGCCGAAATGGCGGGAGCCGACGAGGGTAATCCGCATGGGTGTACTTTCGTCAACGGTAAGAATGGCTTTTTTCGTCGATAACATGCCGCAAGCGGCTGTCACGCCGCAGGGGCCGGCGAAGCGGGGTTATCAACAGGACCGGGAGCGACCGAACCCAAACCGTTGACCGCCAATAAGACGGTCTAATCCGGCGGATTGCGGGAGGCCTGTTTGGACGCTCAACGCGAAGAGAATTTGGGGATTTTCTCGGCAAATCCGTTAAAGCACTTTAGGCGTTCGTCCTCCTCCTTGACGTAGCGGCAATCCATGACCCCGTTCGCCGGCGTCGCTTTCGGCTTGGGCTTCGGCGAAATGATGGCGTCAAAGCAATCCAGCCGGTCCTTGGTCTCGTCGTCAATTTCCAGACACGCCAATAGTTTCTCGGCGATGGACTTCGGAGGGCCGTGAGACTTGGCCTGTGCCGGCGGCCTTCCCCCGGCCGGCGGCGGGGCGCTTTGCGCAAGGGCTCCGGTTGCATGCAGAAAAAAGATCAGCGCAAGCATTCTCTTCATATCCGTTCCTCGCTAACTTTGGACCTCGCTCTTCGGGGCGACCAGTGCTCTATAAGCCCATCCCGGGGATGGCAACATGGAGAAGTGAACTCGGCATCGGAAATCCGGTCCAAAAGTCGGCGATCTTACTGATTTGTAACAAGACAAAGCCCGCGGACCCCGTCAGCAATGTTGTTGCCGCAATTGACCAGCATGACTTGAGGTAATGCTGGTGGCACGTGCCTTCTAGAACCGCTACCTGGCTATGGAGAGATTTGAACATGAGCACCTTCAGGCGCCCTCGGATCGTCCTGCCTTTGATATCCATCGCAGCCGTCTTTGCGCTGTCCGCGCAGGCAGAGGAACAGAACAATCAGCAGAGGGGCGTGCAGGGCAAACCAGCGGTCCAGACGGGCCGCCCGGCTCCGCGCACCGGAGCCGTCCGAAGGCCGCAGGAGTATGCGCGACGCGGTCTGCCGGAGCGCAATTTTGGCGGACGTGCCTATCACGGTCGCGTAGCCTGGGAGGGTGGACGCTGGCGTCATGAGACCTATAACGGACGCTACGGCTGGTGGTGGGACGTTGGCGGCGTCTGGTATTTCTATCCGCAACAGTTCGATGGACCGCCGGCTTATGTGTCTGACGTAGAGGCGATCGACGATTACGGCGGGCCGGATGGACCACCCGTTGCCGGAGATTATCCGCCGCCCCCTCTCGGAGCCTATTATGCGCCGCCACCTCCGCCCCCACCGCCGGATCCCGCCGCGGGAGCGGTCGGCGGCGCGATCGTGGGCGGGCTCCTGGGTGGCCTTCTCACCGGACGGCCCGGCGGCGCGATTGCCGGCGCTGTCGCCGGCGGCACCGTCGGTGCCATCGCAGGCGCACAGGCTGCCGCACGACCCGGCTACTATCTGGCGCAGGGCAATTGCTACTTCCGCTATCCATCGGGACAATACGTTCTGGTCGATCCGCGTAGCTGCTACTGAGGCGTCTTTAGACCCCGACGTCGCAGTGCCGGCAGAGACTTCGCTGCCGGCGAGGGGTGCGGATTCTTGAATTGCGGCGGGGCGGTAAACCAGCCCATATCCGCGGCGCGCGCGTTTGTAGCAACCAGGCCCGCCATGGCGAGCGCAAATAGAACCGTCCCTCTCATCACCACGTCCCCAGATTGCCCCAAATGCGAGGAACCAAGATTTCGTTATATGTTCACAAATATAACGTAGGGTGACGCGTGCCCTCCGCTGTATTCCGATGGAAACCAACACCGGCATGTTCGGCAGCGGCTATGGCTTCTTCGTCGGCGGAAACTATCGGGGCTTTTCGGCCGAGGCGGTCTATACCAAGGAGCACGGCTCGGTAAACCTGCAGACCGCGGTCAACGACACTCTCGGAAGCCAGACTCTCGCCGCCAGCATTTCGGACGACACGACATGGTCCTTGCCAAGTACACGTATGAGTTTGGCGGACATTCCTCGGCTGGATTGCCCACCAAGGCAGCCAAGGCCGATGTCCCCGGCGACAGGCTGACATTTTTTGCCGGTTACACCAATGTCAACCAGGCCAATCCGAGCACCCCGGTTGGTTTCGGCAACGCGGCCGGCGGTTATCCGCTGACCGTCGCCGTCGGGCTCCCGGACAACAACGCCTTCACGACAGCCAAAATCCTGCAGTTCTTCTGGGCAGGGGCGAAGTATGATTTCGCCTGGGGCCTGAGCCTGACGGGCGCTTTCTATCACGTGGACCAGAACTCATTCGTGGCGGACAGCGCGCGCCATGCGTCGCAGGCGGCGCCAGCAAAACCGACTGCTCCGGTGACTTCAACCAGGTGTCGTTCGTAGCCGACTACACCTTCACCAAGCATCTCGACGCGTACGCAGGTGTCACCTATGCCAAGGTGACGAATGGCCTGGCTTCCACATTCCCCGGCACGCCAGGCGCCAAATTCGGCTTTGCGGGAACCGGAACGAGCGTCGACACGGCGGCGTTCATGACGGGCCTGCGCGTCAAGATCTGAGGAGATTTCGCATCGTTGAAGCCTGTGCCGGACTGGACCCGGCGCAGGCTTCTTCATTTGTGCAAGCAAGATTGGAGCTGGGAAGTCTTCCGGCTTGCTGGGCGCGGAGGAGGGTGCTCGACGCCGCAATCACGGCGACACGCACTGCCGCAGAACAGGTGGGGTTCAGGTCTCCCCAGGCGCGCCTCAAGCCCAAATCCGTTTTTGGCGCCGGATGGCGGAAAGAGCTGCCCTGCAAGATTGCCGGTAAAACAGGTTGAGGATAATGGCCAGCATGATCGCACCCCGTTGTTTGATCGGACCGATCAGAGCAAACCCCTGTTTCAGGCCGGTTTCGTCGCGACGGGAAAATGGTTTCGTTGGTTAGGCTGGACCTCGGCTTGTCGCGATGATCCTTGGAGAAAGAGCCCGCGACGCGCGAAATCCAGCCCTCTACGGCAATTTGGTACGGCCGCGCGAAAATCACGGTTCCCATACTGGGCGAAGACGATTTTTTAAGTCATTGATGGTGTTATAAAAAGGCCGCACCGCCGCGCGGCCGAGTAGCCGGGCGCCGCCCTTTTCACCTACCCCAGAGAGCGTTAGCGCTCGGCTACTTCGTTTGGAGGCGCACAGAGGCGCACGGAGGGGCGCTGGCAGCAGTATCCGAGCCCAAGGGACAGCCCCGAAAGCGTGAATGGGAAAGGCTTAAGCCGCCCCCTCAGCGCGTGGCCGCGAGGGGTTGATAGGCTTCCGCCTGATCGATAGGGACGATGTATTTATCTGTGAGGTGAACGGCGCCGATCGAGAGCACGATCCCCAGCGCAATGGCCAAAACCGTAGGCACGACGAATTCAAAGGTAATCACTTTACGGGTCATCGCAGATACTCGCTTTGACCTACCCCCACTTCGCACATGATGCCATCTCGTGCTGAGTCGGGGAATTGGAAAACGATTGCCCGCAACGACAAACCGTGGACAACCAATCCTGCATCGGCGTCTTGCATCAGTCCGACGCCGATCGAGGGTTGCTCGCGGGCGCTTGTGCGACCTTCCCGGTCCGAATTCGCTCCACCATCAAGCTGAGACCCATGACCACAAGCGGCACCACCAGAGCCACATACGCATTGTCGATGCCGAACGGATTCCCCATCATGAACCACGCGACGGTTCCGGCCAGGGAACTCAGGATGCTCCACAGAGCCCCCGTCCTGGTGCCGAACCACGGCGCATAGAAGACCAACACCACCAGCACCGAAAGCGAGGCGCGGACCGCTTTGGCCAGAAACGTCACCTGCAGAATGTTCGGCGTATAGATCGCAAGAGCGATCGGCAATAGACCGACGACAATCGTGGTCACGCGAATGAAATGGAGCGATTGCGCCTCGTCCTCCTTCGCCACGAGCCTTGCATAAAAATCCTTGTAGAGGAGGGTCGCGGTTGAAACGCTGATCGCGGCGATGGTGCCGAACAGCGAGGCCGCCAGTCCCGCAGCGACCACGCCCGCCATCGCGCCATCCATCCTCTCGATCAGGGCGGAGAACGCGTCGATGGACTTGATGCCGGGAAACAGCGCCAGTGAGCACATGCCGACCAGGGCCGTCGCAATACCGAACGGCACCAGGAGCAGCGCGGCATACAGGCTCGCCGCTTTGGCCTTTTGCCGCGTTTCAACCGTGTTGATGGCCTGGATCACGTATTGCGTGGAGAAGGTGGCGCCGACGCCCGCGATGAACCAGGCAAAAATCTGGCTAAGGCCGACATTGGCCCATGAAAACATTTCGCCGGGAAGATGCGCCTGCAGTTCCCGCAAGCCTCCGACTTTCGCCAGTCCAAAGTATACCGCGACGCCGATCCCGATGTATTTCACGATCGAATGGATGACGTTGGTGTAGACGACGGACTTCATGCCGCCCATGAAGACGTAGAACACGGCGACGTTTCCGCAGATCACGGTGGCAACAGTCCGATCGACCGCAAGCAGCGCGCTCAAAATCGCGCCTCCGCCCGCATACAGCGCAACCGCGACGGTCTGCAACGCAAAGATCATCACCAACGACGTCGCGATCTTGGTCTCTTGCCCGTAGACTTCGGCAAAGACCGCCGAAATCGTGTTATGCCCGGACTCCTTGTATTTCCCGGCGAGGAAATAGGCATAAAACAAAAAGCCCGCGCCGAGCGCGATGATATTCCATGCCGCCGAAATCCCGAAAATGTAGGCTTCCTGGGCGGTACCGACGCTTGCCGATGTCCCGATGAATTCGGACATCAGCATCAGCCCGACCAGAACGGCGGGGACGCCGGTGCGGCCGCTGGTGCCCGAAGTAAAGGTCGCCGTGGTGGTGACGGAGCGTTGCACGATGCTCGTCAGCAAGCCAAGGCTGACCATGTATCCGACCACGATCGCCAGAGCCACATAGTTGGTTTGCATTCCGGCCTGCAATGGATTGGCCCGGCTCAGGGCGTTGTGTGTCGGCTGCCCGCTAGCCGCCGTAGCCCTTCAGCCCGCCGGACCCGGCACCGTATCGGGTGCACGTATTAATGTCGCCAAATCCCTCATAAACGTCGACGACATCCCCGGCCATCGTGACTCGGATTCGGCATTCATACGTAGCGTTACCCACGATCCATGTGTAGGTTTTTTGTCCGTCAATCATTCCCTGTTCCTGAAACGAGCCGAGCTTGGCCGTGACGGCGCTGAGCGGCTTTCCCTTAAAATTATTGTCGGACCCGCCCAATCTGAGGTCGTCGCCAAGGCAGCCCGTCAACGCCAGGGCCGCGAGGATCGCCAGATTGCGCATTTTAGATACCTCCACGACAGTCGAACCTTGGCATTCGAATCCTGGCACTCGAACCTTGGCGCCCGATCGGACCGCTCACTCACTCGACCGTTTCTGACTATTTCCCGGGAAGCGTAAGTTTGCGGGTCTTATATGGCCCGCTTCTTGAAAGTCAAACTGTAGACGGTTTTTCCCGGCCATGAACGCTGGTTCCGCATCATGCCGATGAAGCGGCGAGGGTTCTTCGCGCCACGCCCGCGCGTAGATGTAACGATTTGACGGCGCGAAACCGCCGACGGGATGGGGCTCGCCCCTGCTTTGATGGCAGCCATCATCTCATTGATTGCCCAGTTTCCGGTTCGACGGTCGGAACGGGCGGCAATCGTCGTTGACCCGGTTTAGCTCTCGCGATTGCCATGGAGCCCTTCGCAAAAGATAAATTGCGTGGCTTTTAAACCGCAATGGGAACCGGTTGACGACGTCCACTGAATAAGACGCGCGTTTGCTCGATTTGTGCGATAATTCCTTGGATGATTCTCGAAGGAGTTTTCGATGTCGAAGTTTGCGATTGGCGACAGAGTCGATAAAGCAACCGACAACCATGAAGGCGGCGTCGTGGTTGCCGTGTTCCCAACAGATGACGGCAATTTCAGATACGCGGTCGATATGGAAGGGTACGGCGCGCTCCAGTTTCTGACCGAGGAAAAGCTGGTTGTTCACTCTTGCCAAACGCAAACGCAGCTGCGGCATTAGAGCAGTGAAGCTGCCGAATGCTATGAAGTTGGGGCCAGACCGTTAGGCCGTAGCTTTGTCTTCCTTCTCCGCACCGCGCGCGACAATCCTGAGCGCGTCGTCCTGCAGCCTTGAACACTTTATGGGCTCGTCTACCGTTTCGTTTCGGTCGCGAATTGCGGGCAGCGATAAGCCGCTTCGCGGGAGTTGAAATGGATCAGGTAAATCAGTTTGCCTCGCACGTGGTCTGCAATAGTCTATACCGGCTGCAGTAGGACATTAGATTGCCGTCGAACACTGAGTATTCCCGCATTCCCGGTTTCAACCGTAGGCTCAGGTTTGCGGAACACGACCGTCCTTTGCCTACGATATTGAGCACAAGCTGATTATTTGGAAGGTCCCAAATCGCCCGGATCTGATGGCGGGAGACCACACGCAAGCTCGAAGTGCCCCCTGGGGCTTCTTGCGATGCATTGCCGAGGCGGGCGTCGAAATGGACTCTATTTGTTAAAAGTACCCCGGAGATCGCAAGATCAGCCGACGCGTTTCTATCTGCATGAAGAACGCCTGTGAATACGGCGCGTATGGGATGGTTTCGAACTGAGAACGGGCGCTCACAATCAAACTGCAGATCGAAAACAGCCTTGAGAGTAGCATCCCCTTTTTGTGCAATTGCTTCACCAGAAAGCGACAGCGCGACACCCAGCGCCACAATCCCGAAAATACGCATTTTGTGGTTCTCCGACCAACCGGTATCGAACCGCACCAGAAGTTAGATGGCAACAAAGAACGCACTGCAGCATACTGTTGGCAGGTCTCGTCTTGATCTTCACTGAATTCACTCACCCGCCTTACCGTTTCCCCGGCCACCGCGTCGATGCGGATCACTCGCCGATATTTTCGTCGTCCGCAACGCTACCAGATGACTTTGCTTGCACGGATAGCCACGCACCTCGGGAATCTACCCCTGAATTATGGACCGTTGGGGATAGTCTAACTAGGGATGCCACGTTGGCTTCCACCTTGGCTCATTCCCCGATCGAGCATGTCATGTTCTCGGCGGTGAAGTTGGTGGCCATCATGTAGGTTCCGTCCAACAAAAGCGCCTCATAGTATTGGTGTCCGGGGATGCGAAAATACTTCATTGTCGCAGAGCACGTCGCGCGACCATCCGTTGTTAGCTTAAGGACGCTGGAAAATCCCGGGTTGTGGTTGGTGAGGACAAATGCCCCACCGACAATTTGCATAGTCGATGTCATGGTCTGCCCGGCCTCGTTGAAGCCAGTAAACGTTTCGCCGAGATTCATCCGACGCGACTTGAGACCGGAGGAGGTCGAGGTATCGACTCCTTTATCAGCGGATATTTTGTAGCTTGTCGTGATAGGGGTGCGGATGACTTCCTGACGCGGTGAAATTCGCGTCTCAACGAGATCAAACTTGATTGTGGCCGTAACTTCCGCTCGGGCGCTCGGTGCGCAGGCTAGCCACACAGCAAGACCCGCAATACTGGCCGCCGCGATCCGACGCCATCCATTCAGGGCTAGCGCGCACATTTGAGAGACATTCCCCGCAGTACGCGGGCAATCTGCCTCCGCCGATCGCCCTTGGCAAGTCGGATTCGTTGGCACGCTAAATCGTGGGGCGTTTGGGCATTTGGCTCGCAAGCTTCATGCACTATGATCTCCGATATTTCGACCTGGAGCAGAGAAAACTTTGCAACCCCTCAACAACCCGTTCGGCACGCGATTGTTATCGATGTCTCAGGTACGATCCGTCACCGATGTCTCCGGGACGGATAATCTGCAGTGGCGCGAACGAGCCAACGTCAATGCGATGGCTCGCCCGATGCTTCTTGCGGCGCCCATTACCAATGCCCGCTTTCCCGAGGAGTTTTCATGGCGCTTCCATCAAGACAAGGATCAACCGTGAGACGAGTTACGGTCCTGAGTGGATTGGGTGCTCGGGTTTGGCGATCGGCGGCGGTGAGGGCGGGCATGCCCTATTGATGCGCGCGACACGCGCGCCAGAAATCCCGCAAGCCGCTCGGCGGCGGCTGAGGCCAGCCTAATCCAACCAGCGCCGCATTGGGTGGCACTGGCCGTGCCTTTGACGATTTGGCCGCCCGGAGACGAGCTACCTGCGAGGGTAACCCTCCGGAGGGGGCACGATCACACCGCCCGCCTGTCTTGCGAGATGTCGTGCGAATAGCGCGTACATCCTACGATGGCTGAAAGCGCGGCCGATTTCAAAACCGTTGGATCGCGCTCTCCTTTAGCTGCACACGCGAGAATTCCCGAGGCAATGTCAGCTTTGACCGTTGATGTTCGCATTGCTTCGGGAAGCATTGCGGTCGCTTCCTCCAAAACGGACCTCATCAACTCAATAAGTTCAGGCTGAAAAACTGCTCCTGTCATGGTCGCTTCCTCCCAAAAGCAAACCCTTACCGCCATCATTCTAAATACAGATTTTTCGCGCGGGCAATTAAAAGATTGCCCGTCTTTGATCGCGACATTTAGGACATATCCGCTGTCGCACTATTCTGGAAAGGCTTATGGAAGCGTCGCCGTATCGGGGTGAGCGCGGCGATCACGATGGCCGAATGATGAGCGTTACCAGCATGCAAGGCACTCGGCAGAACTGTTTGTGGCGTGCCTATAGTGCCCGCTTGGCGCTGACGTGGATCACGTAGATGGGGTTGGCAAATTCGTCTGTCACTTCCATCTGCCAATCCTGACCGGGCTGAAGCTTGCCATCGAGGTTTTGCAGTAGCTGTCCTGCAGCAACGGTGGCCTCCTTCCATGCCGCCTGCCGGTCGGGTAATTCCTCCCCGACCGAGTCCCACTCGGGACGCTCATGAAAGACATTGAAAAAGTATCTTGGCATCATGGACAACTTGGCAGCTAATGTCGGGTTCCGGGCAGATCGTGACGCGCCGCAACAGGAAGTGACTAGTGGATGGAAATGTGTAATAGTGAGCAATCTTGGCCGGGGCAGGCCCATGACCATCCGCAGAATGCTTCAAAATACTCCGATGGGTCCGGAGCAGATCGCGCGTCTTGTTGCGGCCTATGAGCAAACCCTCCGCCGTCTTTCCCTAAAAGACCGGGACGATCCGCTCACCGAACTTGTCGCCAGGAAAACCATCGAAGTCGCACAAACCGGTGTGCGCGATCCGGCCGAGATTTCCAAGCTGGCGATCAAGGAACTCGGGCTCCCCTAAATTCGGCAATGGGAAAGAACGACCGACTTGCCCGAACTGCGGGGCTTATCTGATGCTGGCGCTCCCTCCGCGCGATGGGGCAAGCGCACTCTCCAGTGCTTAGACTGCGACGGCCCTGATCCCCTGAAAACGGAGAACGCCACCGGCTGGTTGAAGGGCAGCTACGGCCGCCAAAGTGAGCGCGCCTGCGAAACCGCGCAAGCTTTGACCAATATCCGCAAGCTTTGACCAATATCAATGTGTTCCGATAACGGTCTTTGCATCCTGCCCTCGCTATGGAGAACGCGCATCAGACCCAAAAATCAGCCAACCCTCGCTGCTCCAAGTGCGGCCGGGAAACGCGGTTTGTCACAAGCATTCTCGATCCAATCACCGGTCAGGGGTTTCGCATATTTGTCTGTGAATGCGGCGAGAGAATTTGGCTTTGCAGTCCTAGATGATGGAGCGGGAGCGCACCACTTCTCGAACAGGACGAAATTGATCCAACTACGTTGATTTTGTTTGGTGAGCGCGGCGGGACTCGAACCCGCGACCCCATGATTAAAAGTCACGTGCTCTACCGCCTGAGCTACGCGCTCACTTAGCCCGGCTGTGTAGGGGGCAGGCCGGTACGGGTCAATAGCGCTACGCCTCGCGAAATGTAGTTGTCACGACCTCAATTTCCACAGCATTACGGCAGGTTAATGTGATTTCTCCAAGCACCCCGCCCGAGTAAGGAGGAAACCGGCCGTCAACTGGCCTCCGGGTGAACCTCCGAAGCCACGGGCTGGGGCGCTCTCGCCACCGTCGGTAACGCCACTGGCCGCAGGCCGATCAGCTCGGCCGTGCGGATGCCGGTCTCGCGCCAGAACGCGAAGGAGTTGATCCGCGAGCTCTCTAGGATCGCGATCGCCACCGCCGAGAGGAAGGGCAGGCTTTCCAGCACCAGCACGACGGCGAAAATGTAGATTTCGCGGATTTCCTTGGAATTGTTGGTGACGACAAGCACCGCGGCGCCCACCAGCAACAGCACGCCGATGACGGCTTCCCAAAACGCCTGGAACTCGATCGACATCCGCGACAAGCCGCCCTTGGAGGTGCGCGCAAAGGCCAGATGTTCGGTGATCAAGCCGTTCGCCACCGCGCGCGACACAGTCCATTGCACCGACATCGCCGCGACCATCGCGCCCAGCATCTGTCCCCATTTCGCCGGCACGCGCAGGCGATAAAGGATGAGGAAGTGCAGGAGCGAGACCACGAAGGCTACCGCGATCGGCAGCGTCAAGATTCTGTCGGGAATGGCGATGTCGGCAAAGGCGACGATCGGCACCCAGATCAGATTGAGGATGGCAACGAGGACGCCGAGCGTTTCCGCGCCCAGCCAGTTCAACCAGCCCAGCGAAAACTCGCGCTTCTGGTCCGGCGTCAGACGGCTCGCCCCCGGCAGGAAACGACGCCAGTGCTTCTTGACGATCTGAAAGCCGCCATAGGCCCAGCGATGACGCTGCTTCTTGAAGGCCTCATAGGTGTCGGGCAGGAGGCCGTGACCATAGCGGTGGTTGGTGTAATGGGTGAGCCAGCCATGCTCGATGATCGAAAGCCCAAGGTCGGTGTCCTCGCATATGGTGTCGCCGGCCCAGCCGCCGGCCATTTCCATCGCCGCGCGGCGGATCAGACACATCGTGCCGTGCACGATGATGGCGTTCTCCTCGTTGCGCTGGACCATGCCGATATCGAAGAAGCCGGCATATTCGCCGTTCATGATGTAATGCATCAGCGATCGGTCGCCGTCGCGATGGTCCTGCGGGGCTTGCACAAGTCCAACGCGGGAATCGGCGAACACCGGCACCAGATCCTTCAGCCAGTCGGGCTCGACCACATAGTCGGCGTCGATGATGCCGATGATCTCGGCATCCGCGGCCGTCCGCTCCATGGCGATCCGCAACGCGCCGGCCTTGAAGCCTTCGACCTTCTCGACGTTGATGAACACGAAGCGTTCGCCAAGCGCGCGGCAATGATCCTGGATCGGCTGCCAGAACGCCGGATCGGGCGTGTTGTTGATGATCACCACGCATTCGAAATTCGGATAGTCGAGCCGCGACACCGCATCGAGCGTTGCTCTGAGCATCTCCGGCGGCTCGAAATAAGCCGGGATATGGATCGAGACTTTTGGGAAGGTGATGCTCTCTCCGATGGTCGCGGGCACCACGGGCGCGCCCTTGACGAGCAGCCGGCACGGCTTTTGGCCAAAGGCGATGGCCGCGATTTCCTCGATTCTCGCCATCGCGATCAAGACCAGCGGCACCAGCAGGATCAACCCAAGCGTCAAGGCAAAGGCCGAGCCGAACACGAAGTAATGCCCGGCCCAATAGGCGAACACGGTCGCTGCCCACGCGCCGACGCCGTTTGCCGCAGCCGATAGCGTCAGCGCCTGCATCACGGTCGGCTGTGCCAACCTCAGGATCGGCAGCGACATCAGGATGCCGACAAGCACGGCGATGGCCGCAAGCTTCCAGTAGTCCGGATTGACGATTGGGCCGGTCCAGGAGAATTTCGGCTCGCGCGCTGCGTTCAGGATGCCCCAATAGGGACCGACGCCGCCCTCGAAGAATTTCCACGGCTGATCGATCGCCTCGACGATGTTGTAGTCCATGCCGATGGCTTCGGCGCGGGTCACGAAGTTTCGCAGCACCACCGCCTGCTCGAAGGGACCGGGGACGGCGTTTCGCAAATTGTATCCGGCGCTCGGCCAGCCGAACTCCGCGATCACGATCCGCTTGCCGGGAAACTGGTCGCGCAAAAGCTGGAACATGGCGACCGCCTGGTCCACCGCCTGCTTGTCGGTAAAGTTCTCCCAGTAGGGCAGCACGTGCGCGGCGATGAAATCGACGGAATAAGCGAGCTGCGGATAATCGCGCCAGATGTTCCAGATCTCGCCCGTCGTTACGGGCACGTTGACCGACTTCTTTACCCGCTTGATGAGTTCGATCAGGTCGTCGACCTTTTGCTCGCCGCGGTAGACCGTTTCGTTGCCGACGACCACGCCGATGACGTTGCTGTTGCGCCGGGCAAGATTGATCGCAGCGTCGATTTCACGCTCGTTGCGCTCGGAGTTCTTGTCGATCCAGGCGCCGACCGTGACCTTGAGGCCGAATTCAGCAGCGATCGGCGGAACCAGTTCGACGCCGCCGGTGGATGAATAGAGGCGGATGGCGCGCGTGATCGCGGACAGCTTTTTCATGTCGTCGCGAATTCTCTCGACCGTCGGAATGTTGTCGACGTCGGGATGCGCGGTTCCCTCAAACGGGGCGTAGGATACGCTCGGCAAAATGCCGCGGAAATCGGGAGCCTGTTGCTTGTCCTGGAATAAGCCCCAAAGCGCAGCGTGAGCGGCGGCAACCAACAACAAGACGGCGACGACGGCGCGCATCGCAACTAGACCATACGGGGCCTGCATGGATTGTTAAGCGAACCCGTCCCCAAGGTTCGGCCGATGGGAGCGATTCTAAAGATAATCCTGCCACGCGATTTAACAACTGGTATCACGCGATGGCGTTTTCAGGGCACAGCTCCTCAACCCGCCGGACTTCGCATCGTTCCAGAACAGAAGGCGTTATTTCGCCGGGGCTCCGGCCGGCGCCGCAGACGCCGCGGCTGCATTGCCGGCGGTGGACGCCGCTTGGGCAGCCGGTGCCGCGCTAGCCGCCTGGGGCTGGGCATTGGGATTGATCCAGCAGGCGTGAACCCGGTCATCCAGGCTTTTTTGCCCCTTGTCGTCGATCTGTGCCCCAAAGCGGGTCAGGCAACGGAACGTGGCCTGGACATGCCCGCCCGGGCAGCCGAACCGGTCGTAAAGGTCGAGATGGCGAAAGGCGGTGTCGAGGTCATCGCGCCACATCAGGCGAACGACGCGCCGGCCGAGCCAGACACATTCCGGGTTGCCAGCCGGGCCGTTGATCGCCTGGGCGGCCTCCGCGAATTCATCCGTCTTGCGCTGGTTTTCCTTGGTGGCATCGGCCGCGTTGGCGGCGGGCTTGCCGGATTGGTCCTGGGCGGCAGGCGCCCCGCTCTGGGCGTAGGCGCCCGAGATACCGATGAGGAGTGCCAGCCCGGCAACCGCGAGGGGACGCAAAACCGCAATCTGACGCTGACGCACTCGTTGACGCATAAATTCCCCAACTCGGTTTCTGCCCACGTCTTTCTCGCTACGGATGCCGTTCAATTAGGTCCCCAATGCGGCAGAGACCCCTCGGCCGAATCCCATGACGGACATTTTGTATTTTGTCCAGCAAACTCACAACTTTATCGCAATGTGGTAAAATCTGTCGGCGCGCAGGGCGGCCAATGGCAGCTTTTCCGCCTCTTGGCAGACGGCCGATGACCGGCTAATCGACGATCCTCGCCCGGAGGATGGAACCGATTTTACTTCGCACGCCGTTGGCGCTTCTTCTGATTTCCCTAGGCACGATTGTCGCGGTGTGGTGGTGGCTCGCCACGCCGATATCGCTGGTGCGCGCGCCGATCGATCCCAACGCCAAGCTCATGTGCGTGTCCTACGCCCCGTTTCGCGATGACCAAACGCCGTTGTCGCCGACCACGCATGTGACGGCGGAGCAGATCGCCCAGGATCTTGCCCAGCTTGCCAAAATTTCCGACTGCGTTCGCAGCTATTCGACCGACCATGGCCTCGATCAGATCCCCGAACTCGCAGCAAAAGTGGGGCTCAAGGTCATCCAGGGAATTTGGCTCGCCAGCAATCGTCAAAAGAATTTGGCGCAGATTTCGACCGCCGTGCGCCTCGTCAGGGAATATCCGGCGACCATTACGGCGCTTGTGGTCGGCAACGAGGTGTTGTTGCGAGGTGAAATGACGGCTTCCGACCTTGCCGCCACTATCCGCTCGGTCAAAGCGCAGGTCGCCGTTCCCGTTACCTATGCCGACGTCTGGGAATACTGGCTGCACAACCGGGAAATCTATGACGCCGTCGACTTCGTCACCATTCACATCCTGCCATATTGGGAGGATTTTCCGGTTCGCGCGAAATTTGCCGCAGCCCATGTCGATGCTATTCGAAGGCGGATGGCGGTGGCATTTCCGGGCAAGGAAATCCTGGTCGGCGAGACCGGCTGGCCAAGCAAGGGGCGGATGCGCGACGCCGCGCTACCCTCGCGCACCAACCAGGCCCGCGTGGTTTCGGAAATCCTTGATCTCGCCAAACGCGAAAATTTCCGCGTCAACCTGATCGAAGCCTATGACCAGCCGTGGAAGCGTCAGCTCGAAGGCTCGGTCGGCGGGTATTGGGGACTGTTCGATTCCAACCAGCGCGCCCTGAAATACCCGCCCGGCGTCGCCATCAGCAATTATCCTTATTGGAAGCTGCAAATGGCGGGCGGCCTGGTATTGGCGATGCTGGTGTTCGGCACAGCCGGCATGACTCTGCGCCGCAGGCCATGGTCGCCAAGGCTTGCGTCCTGGTTCGCCGTCGGGACGTCGTCGACGGCGGCTGGAATCCTGCTCGGCGTTGCCGCCGACAAGATGTTCTATGAGAGCTACGGCTTGGGCGGCTGGCTAATGTGGGGTTCGCTGTTGGCGGCCGCGATCGTGGCTCCCGTGTTCGGCGCCCACGCCCTGATGTCCGGGCGGGCGCTGCCGACCTTCCTGGAGATGCTGGGGCCGAAAGACTACCGGAACCGATCGGCCGCGACCGTGATCCTGGGCCTGGCGCTTGCCGTCGCCATCTTGATCGGCGCCGACAGCGCGATCGGCTTCGTTTTCGATCCGCGCTACAAGGATTTTCCGTTCGCGGCGCTGACCATGGCCGCCGTGCCCTTTGCCGCGCTAACGCTGCTTAATCGCCCGAAAGAGGGCTCGCGTCCGATCGCGGAAGCGGTCTTTGCCGCGCTGTTTACCGGAGCGGCCGTTTTCACTGGGTTCAACGAAGGACGGGACAACTGGCAGTCGCTATGGACCTGCGCCGTCTATCTGGTGTTCGGCCTTACGCTGTGGCAGGCGCGGGCCGTGCAAATCCCAGAATGAGCAGGCCGATCGCAAGGCCCGATAGCGCCAGATTATAAAGCACGATGCCGAGCCCCGCCGCGATCAGCCCGGCCGTAAGGAGAACGATCGACGGTCGAATGACGTGGAGCGTTGCGATGATCAAGGCGACGATCCCGAAAACGGAATTGCGAAACAGGTAAGTCGCCAGCAATCTGGCCTTGCAGAGCAAGGTCTGCAGGCCGGCGTCGCACGCCAGCGCCACGCTCGAGAGCTCGATCGCAAGGTAGCGCAGATAAAGCGCGTAACCGACTGTGAGGAAGCCCACCACCAGCAGCCACTGCACCTGATAGGGGGTAAGCCGAAACGGGGTCTTTTTCACCGGGTTATTTCCTGGAACGCCAAAGCCAGTCCGTGGAACACGCCAAAACGATCAGAGGACCGGTATCCAGGTTTGTGGCAGGCATGCAAGGCGAATTTGCGAACTGGGCAGGCTCGGGGATAGAGCGACCCGCGTCACCTAAATGGATCAAGAAGAAGCTCCAAGTTATTGCGCAATCGGTCTTATTTTAGTTCTTCGTGGTACCGAAAATCAGCGAAAGGGTCGACGGCTCAGGCTTTTGGGCCGGGTCCTCTTTGGGAGTTCGCCTGGAGAAATAGCGTTTGGGAGCGGAAGGTTGGGTCGCGGGCTTGACGTCTCCATGCGCTAGGTCGTCGGTATTCACGGCCAAGCGCTGGCCTTCGAACAGGGTTGTCGTGCAGGTCCGGTCGTTCTGAGCTATTGCGGCGCAGATCCTTGCCGCTTCCGCGGCATCGGTGATGGGTCCAGCCACCAGCCGCAACTGCACGCCGAGCCCGTTGGTGCCTTCCTTGATCATGATGACCGGGCGCAAGTTGACCAAGAAGGCCGCGTTGGATTTCGACTTGAGCAGGCCGCGCCAGAGCGCGCGCAGACCGGGAAGAGAATTCGCGCCGCCAACGTCGACCCCGAATTCGGTTCGCTGGACCGCGAGTTTGGGCCCAGCCTGGGCATCCGGCTCAAGCTCCTCGTCCTGCGCGGGCGGAGCCGACGCCACCACCTCCGGAATCGGCGCGGAGACGATCGTCTTCGGCGGGCTCGTTTCAATCAACTTTGCCGCGGCCGGATCGGGCGGTGCCATCATCGATTTCGATGTCATCAGCGAGGAGGTCGCCGCCGGGTTATTCGCGGCGGCCTGGGCTGACGGCGGCGCCGGCGCGGGGTTTGGTTCGGCGACGGCGGCAGCCGCCGGCTTCCCGGTTGTGGCGGCAACCGTCGCCGCCACTGGCGACACGGTAGGCGCGGGGGAGGGCTTTTGCGCCGCTGCGGGCGCCTCTGTCGACGCAGCCGCAGCGGTCGCCGTTGCGGCGGCTGGGGCGGAAGAGGCAGCCGCGGACGTAGCGCCTTGCGGCGGCGTCGCTGGAGAATTTTGCCGAGCGATTGCTCCCGTTACCGAATCCAATCCTTGCTCGAGGACCGTAATGCGCGAGTAAAGCCGGTCGCGGTCGCTGTTAAGGGTTTCGATGGCTGATGCCAGACGCCGGGCTTCGCTCTGGGTTTCCTTGGCAACCGTCTGGATCTGCTGCGACTGCCGCGCCAGATCGCTCGAGGCGATCTGTTCGCGGTGCATGCCAATCGATGATTGATTGGCGAGGATGGCGACGATGACCGCGCCGACCGAGGCGGCAGCCCACGATCCGAGCCGCCAGAGCGTGCGCCGGTCGTATTCATCCTCCTCGGCCCAAAATCCGGACAGCACGCCGCCGGTGTTCTCGGTATCGAAGCCGCCTGTCAGACTGTGCGAATCCTTTGTCATAGGAAGTCGTCGGCCCCCTTAAGGCCCTAACCCGAATCAATCAGCAAACATTAACAGGAAATGGGCCTTCATCTTGCCTTCCCACCCGCCCCGGCAACGAATCCGGGTTTCCATGGGACGCCAAAACGCATTATGACGGCGACATCGCATCCTCGCCGCGACGCTTGAGGGATTTGGATGACCGGCAGAACTGCCCTGACCACCGTGCTCGCGGCCGGCGAGGGAACCCGCATGCTGTCGGCGGCTCCGAAAGTCCTGCATCCGGTGGCCGGCCAGTCGTTGCTGGCGCATGTCCTCTCGGCTGCACCGAAGGGAAGCGGCAGCTCGCTCGCCGTCGTGGTCGGGCCCGACCATCATGCGGTGGCCGATGAGGCGAGGCGCGTGCGGCCGGACGCGGCGGTTTTCGTTCAGCGCGAGCGCATGGGAACCGCGCATGCCGTGTTGGCGGCCCGTGACGCCATTGCCCGCGGCGCGGACGATCTCCTCATTGCCTTCGGCGATACGCCGCTGATTTCGGCGGCGACGTTCGAGCGGCTACGTGCCCCCCTCAAGAAAGGCGCGGCACTTGCGGTGCTTGGTTTTCGCGCCGCCGATCCCACCGGCTATGGTCGGCTGGTGGTGGAAGGCGGCCGGCTGGTCGCAATCCGCGAGCACGGCGACGCTAGTCCCGCCGAACGCGCGATCACGCTGTGCAACGCCGGTGTGATGGCTTTCGATGGCCGCAAGGCGCTGTCGATCATCGATGGAATTGGAAATGCCAACAGCAAGCGTGAGTATTATTTGTCGGATGCCGTTGCCGTAGTTCGGGAGCTGGGATTGGAGGCCGTCGTGATCGAAACAAGCGAGGATGAAGTGCGCGGTATCAACACCAAAGCCCAGCTCGCCGAAGCCGAGCAGGCGATGCAGGCAAGGTTGCGAAAGGCCGCGCTCGAGGCCGGCGTCACTCTCATCGCTCCGGAAACCGTTTATCTCGCCGCCGATACGACCTTCGGCAAGGACGTGACAATCGAGCCGTTCGTGGTGATCGGCCCAGGCGTCTCGATCTCGGACGGAGCGGTGATCCATTCCTTTTCCCACCTTGTGCAGGCTTCGATCGGGAAAAACACGTCCGTCGGCCCGTTCGCGCGCTTGCGGCCGGGTACATCGCTCGGTGAGGGCGCAAAGATCGGCAATTTCGTCGAGACCAAGGCCGCAACGCTGGATGCCGGCGTCAAGGTCAACCATCTCAGCTATGTCGGCGATGCCCATGTCGGCGCCAATGCCAACATCGGCGCCGGCACCATCACCTGTAACTATGACGGCTTCGGCAAACATATGACCGAGATCGGCGCCGGCGCATTCGTCGGCACCAATTCGTCGCTGGTGGCGCCGGTCAAGATCGGCAAGGGCGCCTATATCGGTTCGGGTTCTGTGATCACCCGCGATGTGCCCGATGATGCGATGGCGGTGGAGCGCAGCCAACAGACCAATCGCGAGGGCGGCGCGAAACGATATCGCGAGATCAAAACGCGGGGCAAGACGCCGAAGGACGGTAGTTAAAAGGTGGGCCATTAAGCTTTAGGCTTAACGGTGACTCAATCCGCAATAAATATTGAGTATCTCGGCGCCGTCGTATTTCGTTAAGAGAGACGGGCGCATCTTCCTTGGGCCTGGAGAAATTAACCCGCATGTGCGGCATTGTCGGCATTCTCGGACGCGGAGCTGTCGCAGAGCAATTGGTGGATTCGCTCAAGCGTCTTGAGTACCGCGGCTACGATTCCGCCGGTGTCGCAACGCTCGATGGCGGCCATCTCGAGCGCCGCCGTGCCGAAGGAAAACTCAGGAATCTGGAAGCCCGCCTCAAGGCCGAGCCGCTCGCGGGCCGCACCGGGATCGGGCATACGCGCTGGGCCACGCACGGCAAGCCGACCGAAAACAACGCCCACCCGCATGCGACCGCTCGCCTCGCCGTGGTTCACAACGGCATTATCGAGAATTTCCACGAGTTGCGTGAAGCCCTCCAGAAAAAAGGCGCGGTCTTCAAGACGGAAACCGACACCGAGACGGTGCTGCTTCTGGTCGACGACTTGCTTGGCCAAGGCTTCAAGCCGATCGATGCCGTCAAGGCTGCATTGTCCAAGCTTCGCGGCGCCTTTGCGCTCGGGTTTATTTTCGCCGGCGATGAAGATCTCATGATCGGCGCCCGCAACGGGCCACCGCTCGCCATCGGCCGAGGTGAGGGCGAGATGTATCTCGGCTCGGACGCCATTGCGCTCGGCCCGTTTACCGACACCGTCAGCTATCTCGAGGACGGCGACTGGGCGGTTCTCAGACGCAATAGCGCTGACATCTACGACAAGAACAATGCGCCAGTGCATCGGGACTGGATCAAGCACATCGCCTCGACATCCCTGGTCGACAAGGCGAATTACCGCCACTTCATGGCCAAGGAAATTCACGAGCAGCCGGAAGTGGTCGGCCACACGATGGCGCGTTACGTCGACATGGCGACGGAACGGGTTTCGCTACCGCTCGAACTGCCGTTCGATTTCAGGAATATTCAGCGGATTTCGATCACAGCGTGCGGCACCGCAAGTTACGCCGGCTATATCGCCAAATACTGGTTTGAGCGGCTGGCCCGCGTGCCGGTCGAGCTCGATGTCGCTTCCGAATTCCGCTACCGCGAGGCGCCGTTGCACAAGGGCGATCTTGCGATCTTCATTTCGCAGTCCGGCGAGACCGCCGATACGCTGGCCGCACTACGCTATGCGAAATCACAGGGATTGCACACGCTGTCGGTGGTCAACGTGCCGACCTCGACCATCGCACGCGAAAGCGAGACCGTGCTGCCGACCTTGGCCGGACCTGAAATCGGCGTCGCCTCGACCAAAGCCTTCACCTGCCAGTTGATGGTGCTGGCTGCGCTGGCGCTGGCCGCCGGAAGAGCGCGCGGCGAGTTGTCGGATGCGGACGAGGCCAAGCTCGTGCACAGCCTCATTGAAATTCCTCGCCTGATGACGGCGGCACTGGCGAGCGAGCCGCAGATCGAGAAGCTGGCGCGCGATATCTCCAAATCCAGGGACGTGCTCTATCTCGGCCGTGGCACCAGCTATCCGCTGGCGCTCGAAGGCGCGCTGAAGCTGAAGGAAATCTCCTATATCCATGCCGAGGGGTATGCGGCGGGCGAACTCAAGCATGGGCCGATCGCCCTGATCGACGAGAACATGCCGGTCGTCGTCATTGCGCCTCACGACCAGGTGTTCGAAAAAACCGTCTCCAACATGCAGGAAGTGGCGGCTCGCGGCGGCGGCATCATCCTGATGACGGATGCCAAGGGCGCCGCGGAAGCCACCATCGAGTCGCTGGTCACGATCGTGCTGCCGGACATGGGCGCAACCTTTGCACCGATGGTGTATGCGATCCCCGTACAGCTCCTGGCCTACCATACCGCGGTGGTCATGGGCACCGACGTCGATCAACCCCGAAATCTCGCGAAATCGGTAACCGTCGAATAATTGCTTGCTTCTTGCGGCTGGCGTCGGGTCTTCAAAAGTCTGCTAGGATGGCTTAGCTGGCAAAGACGACCCCGCCGCTTGGACCGACCTGGAACCCTGATGAACCGCGACGATTTACCTTCGCCTACGCCACCGGCGGATACTCCGCCGGAAGTCCACAGCGGCCTGATGGCCCGATTCCGGAACTATTTCCTCACCGGCCTGGTTGTCGCCGGCCCGGTCGCAATCACCTTCTATCTGACCTGGTGGTTCGTCACGTGGGTCGACGGGCTGGTGCGGCCGTTCGTCCCCATCGCCTATCGCCCGGAAACCTATTTGCCGTTCGGCTTGCCGGGCTCCGGGCTGATCGTGGCTATCGTGGCGCTGACGCTTCTTGGCTTCCTCACGGCGAACCTGATCGGACGGACGCTGGTCGATCTCGGCGAGCGGCTGCTTGGCCGCATGCCGGTGGTGCGCGCGATCTACCGCAGCCTGAAACAGGTCTTCGAAACCTTGTTCTCGGGGAAGGGATCGAGCTTTCGCAGAGTTGGCCTGGTCGAATTCCCTTCGCCCGGCATGTGGTCGATCGTGCTGATCTCGCAGTCGCCGAGCGAGGATATCGCCGGCAGCCTTCCCGGCGAGGAGGACCACATCTCCGTGTTCCTGCCATGCGCACCGAACCCGACCACGGGCTTCTTCTTCTACGTGCCCAAGAGCAAGATCATCGAGGTTGAGATGAGCACCGAGGATGCCGCGACCCTGATCATGTCGTGCGGCGTGGTGCAGCCTGGCTCCGACCCGCAAAAGAAGATCGCTGCGCTAGCCGCGATGGCCAACGCCGCACGGGTGGCGAATTCAGCTTCGTTGCCGGAGCCGGCGAAGGTGGAGTGAGGGACGCGCCGTCCTCCTCCTCGTCATTGCCTGCGACAAACGCAAAGCGTTTGCGCAAGGGAGCGAAGCGACGAAGCAATCCATTCTTTCTTTACGCGGCGCAATGGATTGCTTCGCGGAGCCTGTCATCGGGCGCGCGTTCGCGCGACCCGTTGGCTCGCAAATGACAAAGGGGGCGTAACTACCCCGCGCCAATCAACGGTATCGCTTCATCCCGCTCGAACAGATAGAGCAGGCAGCGCAGCGCGTCGCCGCGCGGGCCCGCCAGTTTGGGATTTTCCTTCATGATACGCAGCGCTTCGTCGCGGGCCTGGGTGATGAGCTGGGCGTGCACGTCGGAACGCGCGATCCGGTAGCCGGGCAGGCCGCTTTGCCGGACGCCGAGCACGTCGCCTTCGCCACGCAGTTTCAAATCCTCCTCGGCGATGTGAAAACCGTCGCTGGTTTCCCTGATCACGGAAAGCCGCGCCTTCGACATCTCGTTGAGCGGCTCCTTGTAGAGCAATAGGCACGTCGAGGCTTCCGAACCACGGCCGATCCGGCCGCGCAATTGATGCAATTGCGCGAGCCCAAAGCGCTCGGCATTCTCGATCACCATGATGGTGGCTGCGGGCACGTCGACGCCGACTTCGACCACGGTGGTCGCGACCAACAGGCCGATCTCGTGCGCAGCGAACTGCGCCATCACTCGGTCCTTGTCGGCGCCCCTCATCTGGCCGTGAACGAGGCCGACCTTGTCGCCGAACCGTTTCCGTAGGCTCTCGAACCGCTTGGTGGCGTTGGTGAGGTGGTCAGTGCCTTCGGCCTCGGATTCCTCGACCAGCGGGCAGATCCAATAGACGAGCTTGCCAGCGGATAATGCGCGGCCGACCGCTTCCATCACCTCGTCGAGGCGGCTCATCGGGACTGCGCGGGTATCGATCGGCTGCCGTCCGGCAGGTTTCTCGCGCAATTCGGACACGTCCATGTCGCCAAAATAAGTCAGCACCAGCGTGCGCGGGATCGGTGTCGCGCTCAGCACCAGCACATCGACGGCCTCGCCCTTGGCGGTCAGCGCCAGCCGTTCGCGCACGCCGAAACGATGCTGCTCGTCAACCACCGCAAGCGCCAGCGATTTGAAAATCACGTCATCCTGAATCAGCGCGTGGGTGCCGACCAGAAAATCGATTTGGCCGGCCGAAAGCCGCGCCAATATATCCCGGCGCTCCTTGCCCTTTTCGCGGCCCGTGAGGATCGCGACCCCAAGGCCAGCGCGTTCGGCGAGCGGGGTGATGGTCTTGATGTGCTGGCGCGCCAGGATTTCCGTCGGCGCCATCAGCGCCGCCTGCTTGCCGACCTCGGCGACGGCGGCGGCCGCAAGCAACGCCACCACCGTCTTGCCGGACCCGACATCGCCCTGCAGCAGCCGCAGCATGCGGACCGGTTGCCGCAAATCCTCGGCGATTGCGGCCGCGGCCTGACGCTGCGACGACGTCAGCGCATAAGGCAGCGCGTCGATGATCTTGTTGCGCAAATGGCCGTCGCCGGCGTGGCGGTCGCCGGCCGGACGACGCAGTTGTGCCCGCACCAATGCCAGCGCCAGTTGACCGGCGAGCAGTTCGTCGAAGGCAAGCCGCGACCAAAAGGGGCCCTCGGGCAGTATATCCGTCAATTCGACCGGCACGTGCACGCGGTTCAGCGCTTCAGCGATCGGCCGAAATTTGCAGCGCCGGATCACCTCGGGACTGATCCACTCCGGCAACTTGGGCAGCTTTTGCAGCGCTTGCGTTATCGCGCGTCGGAGGGAGCCGAGTGCCAGTCCCTCGGTGAGCGGATAGACTGGATCGATGCCGGAGAGCTTTGCAAACGCCGCTTCGTCCACCACGCGATCCGGATGCACGATCTGCGGCACGCCGTCATACATCTGCAGGGTGCCGGAAACGTACCGTTTCTCCCCGATCGGCAGCAGCTTTTCGACAAAGCCGGCTGTGCTGCGAAAATAAGTCAGCACGACATCCCCGGTGTCGTCGCTGGCGAACACCAGATAGGGCGCGCGCGAACTGCGCGGCGGCCTGTGTCGGTCGACGGTGACTTCCAGCGTCACGACGGTTCCCGCCAACGCGTCGCGGATCTTCGGCCGCACCCTGCGGTCGATCACGCTCGACGGCAGATGCAGCAGCAAATCGATCAGCCGCGGCGTCTCGTCACGGTCAAGCAGATAGCGAAACAGCTTGTCCTGCTTCGGCCCGACGCCTCCAAGGCTCGTGACCGGCGCGAACAGAGGATTGAGCAAAGCAGGGCGCATTCGCGAAACCTAGGACCCTTCCCGCGGCGCTGCAACTTTGCGGAAATTACGCCGCGCCTCGACGAACATCCGCAGCGGACCGAAAAGCGGCGCATCGAGTCCGAGCGCGGCCTTGATTTTTTTGTTCGAGTATGATCTCGGCCGCAACCTGATTTGCCCGTCGAGGCTGGGCAAGAACTCGGCATTTTTGAGAGTTGGTGTACGATTCGGCCTATGACGAATCATGCATTCAAGAGCGGCGATAGCCGTGAGCAACCCAGTTTGCTGCCCCCTCG
>DATGGY010000137.1:0-9634 GCA_035308285.1 Bradyrhizobium sp.
CGGCGGCGAACAGTTTCGCCAGGGGAAATTCAATGCCGCCTATCGCGCGTACGACCGGAAGTTCATGCGATTTCTGATTCCGCCCGGCAAGCGGGTGCTGGAATTGGGCTGCGGCCGCGGCGATCTGCTGGCCGCGCTGGAGCCATCTCGCGGCGTCGGCGTCGATTTCAGCGCCAAGACGTTGGCCAGGGCCAGGGAGCTGCATCCGGATATCAATTTCGTCCTGGGTGACGCGGAAGATCCGGCAACGCTGGCCTCGATCGAGGGACCATTCGACTACATCGTGATTGCCGATACCATCGGTATGTTCGACGATATCGACGGCACGTTGAGACTGGTGCATCGCTTGTGTGCGCCATCGACGCGGATCATCATCGCCTATTACTCGCATTTGTGGGAGCCGATCTTAAAGGTCGGCGAGGCGCTGAAACTCAAGAGCCACCAGCCGCAGATCAACTACATCGCCACGGCCGACTTCCTGAACTTGATGGATCTCGCGGATTTCGAGGTGATAAGTCAGGAACAAAGACAATTGATCCCATTCCGTTTGTTCGGCCTCGGTCCGTTCATCAACCGCTTCATCGCACCCTTGCCGGGCATACGAAAGCTGTGCCTGCGCACTTACCTCGTCGGCCGGCCGGTCCGGCAATTTTCGGAACGGAAGCTTTCCGCGAGCATCTTGATCCCTTGCCGCAACGAGAGGGGCAATATCGAGAATGCAATTCTTCGAATGCCGAGGTTCGGCACTTCCCAGGAAATCCTGTTTGTCGAAGGAAATTCCAGCGACGGCACCTTTGAGGAATGCGAGCGCGTCCGTGATGCCTACAAGGATAGCTGGGATATCAAGGTTCTCAAGCAGGAGGGCAAGGGCAAGGGCGACGCGGTGCGAAAAGGCTTTGCGGCCGCGACCGGCGACGTGCTGATGATCCTGGACGCCGATTTGACGATGCCACCGGAGGCGCTGCCGAAATTCCACGCGGTGATCGAGACCGGCAAGGCCGAATTCGTCAACGGCACCCGCCTGGTCTATCCGATGGAAACCGAGGCGATGCGCCCGCTCAACCTGCTTGCCAACCGGTTCTTTGCCTATCTGTTCAGCTATCTCGTCAACACCCGCCTCACCGATACGCTGTGCGGCACCAAGGTTCTCATGCGCAAGGATTACGAGGTGCTCGCGCGCGAGCGGGGCTATTTCGGCAATTTCGATCCGTTCGGCGATTTCGACCTGATCTTCGGAGCAGCGAAACAAAATCTGAAACTCATCGAGACGCCAATCCACTACAAGGCGCGCACCTTCGGCGAAACCCAGATATCGCGCTTCCGGGATGGATGGCTGCTGCTGAAGATGGTCTGGTTCGCCTATCGCAAGCTCAAGGCGATTTGACCGTGGGCTTGCCATGACCAAACATGCGGTCGGTTTGAACCAACGCCAGATTGTTCATCGGGAGATATGGAACAAGAAAGCCACGATACGATTATTGTATCGCGATTTTCATGAACAGCTCGTCGAAGCCTGCCCAGAAGGCCGCGTGCTGGATATCGGCGGAGGAACCGCACACATCAAGGATTTCAGGCGGGATATCGTCTCCACCGACATCCTGTTATTTCCAGGCATCGACGTCGTGGCCGATGCTCACAGGCTGCCGTTCCGGGATGGTCTGTTCAGCGGCGTCATTATGCTCGACGTCCTGCATCATCTGGAGCGCCCGATCGAATTTCTTGGCGAAGCAGCGCGCGTCCTCAAACCGGGCGGATGCCTGGCGATGATCGAACCTGCAATGACAACGATTGCCTGGAGGTTCTACGATCGCTTTCACGAGGAACCCGTGGACATGAATGTCGATCCATTCGCTTCGGTTGCCGTCAACCCACAGCGCGATCCATTCGACGCCAATCAGGCGATACCTACCCTGCTGTTTGCCACCTCGCCGGCGCGCAAGCGGGTCGAGGAACTCATTCCGTCACTGCGGGTGCGCCGTGTCGACTGGCAAAGCCTGATCGCTTACCCGATGAGCGGCGGCTTCCAGAGATGGTCCTTGATGCCAGCATCGTTGGTGCATCCGCTGCTGGCATTCGAACGGAAAATTCCAGAGCTGCTTCGAAAACATCTGGCTTTTAGAATGATGGTCGTGCTGGAGCGGGTGTAGCAACTAGCGACGGTTTTACTTTGCCTATGCAAGCTTGCGGCGGCGATCTGAATTTTCGTCGCGACATATAGCTGTTTGCATCGTCGATCGTCGAAGTTGCCTAATTTCTGTCACCGGCAGGTCACGCGGTATTGTTGCGATGTGTCAACCATCACAATCCTGTTGAATGGCAGCATACGGTCTTTCTATTTTGCACTGCAGCAATTATCTGGTGTAGGTGGCGGTACTGATTCTTCGCCAAGGAGCTCCCGGTGTCCCTCGCCAAAAATATCGAATTCCTGCGGCATCTGCCGAAGCTGCATGGATTCAGTGCGTTGGAAGGCTTCGCGCGGGGTGTCCGGCGAGGCATCCGCAGCCCCTTGGTCGAAACCGAGGGATTCGGGACCAATCCGGGGGATCTCCGGATGTTTTCCTACCTGCCCGATAGTCTGCAACCAGCGCCGGCTCTGGTTGTTGTTCTGCACGGATGCGGCCAGACCGCCGCCGCTTATGATTTGGGCGCCGGCTGGTCCACGCTCGCAAAGCATTATGGCTTTGCGTTGCTGATGCCCGAGCAGCAGCCATCCAACAACGCCAACGGATGCTTCAACTGGTTCAGTCCGCAAGACAGCAAGCGAGGGCGCGGCGAGGCTAGCTCCATCAGGCAGATGATCGCGCGGATGGTTAGCAATCACAGCATCGACAAACATCGCATCTTCGTCACCGGCCTCTCCGCGGGCGGCGCTATGACTTCGGTCATGCTCGCCACCTATCCCGAAATATTTGCTGGCGGCGCGGTCATCGCCGGCCTGCCATACGGGGTTGCGAGCAATGTGCGGGAAGCGCTCAACGGAATGTTTCAGTCGCCCGCCCGGCCGGCCCGCGAACTGGGCGACCTGGTGCGCAGCGCCTCGAAGCATCGAGGTTCCTGGCCGAAGGTTTCGGTGTGGCACGGCAGTGCGGACCGCACGGTCAATCCCGCCAACGCTGACGAGATTGTCAAGCAATGGCTTGATGTGCATCGGCTGCCCTCGGCTCCGATGTCGGAGGGCATCGTCGACGGCTATCCACATCAGATCTGGTGGAACGCGGATGGCGAAACCGTCATCGAATCCTACACCATCACCGACATGGCCCACGGCACGCCACTCGGAACGGCCGAAAATGACCAGCGCTATGGCATCCAGGGCGCGTTCTTGATCGAAGCGGGAATTTCGTCCTCGTATCACATCGCGAATTTCTTTGGCCTGACCGAAGGGATGCGCCGGCCCGAAAAAATTGCCAAACCGGCCGCGCGTGCGGCCGCGGAATCGCCGAGCGCCAGGCTAATTCCGCCGGTTTCTCCGATTTCGGCGCCCGTGCCGGGCCTCGGCAAGATCTGGTGGCCGTCGCCGGCGACTGACCAAGCCTCCAAGCCCTCCCCCAAGCCGCAACCCAAAAAAAAGCAGCGCCGCGTGTTTGACGTCGGTGCGGTAATCACGCGTGCGCTCACCGCGGCCGGTTTGATGAAATAAAGGGCGATCGGTGCCAAAACCGCTGATCGCCGGCGGCTTCTCTCGCCGCCTACATCGCGCCGTTGATAAATGGATTGGTCAGCCGCTCCTGTCCGATGCTGGAGCCGGGGCCGTGGCCGCAGATGAAGCCGACATCGTCGCCGAGCGGTAACAGCTTGTCCTTGATCGACTTGATCAGCGTCGCATGATTGCCGCCAGGAATGTCGCTGCGCCCGACCGAGCCGTTGAACAGCACGTCGCCGACATGGGCAAAACGCATCTCCCTGTTGAAATACACCACACTGCCGGGCGAGTGGCCGGGGCAGTGCAGGATGTCGAAGGTCAATTCGCCGATATCGACCTGGTTACCCTCCTCGAGCCAGCCATCCGGTGCAAAATCGCGCACGCCGGTCATGCCGAAACGCGCCCCGCTCGCCACCACATTGTCGAGCAGGAATTTGTCGGCGACATGCGGGCCGATGATCGGCACATTGAGCGCATCGCGCAGCTCGGCCGCGCCGCCGACATGGTCGATATGGCCGTGAGTCAGCCAAATCTTTTCAACCGTGACTTTGGTCTGCTTGATGGCGGCCTGAATCTTCGGAACATCGCCGCCGGGGTCGATCACCACGGCCTTTTTGGTCGCCGCGCACCAGAGCAGGGTGCAGTTCTGCTCAAACAGCGTCACCGGGACGATGATTGCACCGGCCTTTGCCTGGGTTTCGGATTCATTTGCCATGGGCAGAACAATGCCGATTTTTCGCAAGCCGCCAAGGAAAAGTTTCGCGCATTTGTTTCCGGCATGGCCGCCATGATTTGACGGCCTGTCGCGGGTACCGCGCAGCACCTCGCATCGTCGTCCCGGCCAAACGCAATCCGAGCCGGGACAACGCTTTCCGCTGTTCCGGCCTAACGCTTGATTTGCGCTTTCAGCGTGTCTTCGACGACGCGGTCGAAAGAGGACACCCTGGATGGAGACTTGTCGCGTTGTTCGGCGACAAATCTGTCGCGCTGTGCAACCAGCTCAGCGAGCTTCTGGTTCAACGCATCGCGTTGCCGCATCTGCTTGTTGAGCTCGTCTGCGCGCTGCTCGGGCTTTAAGGCGCGCAGATTGTCCGGCAACTCATCGTCCTTGACGGCGTCAAGCTTCTTCCTGCCCGCCGCAACATCGCTGACGAGATCGCCCTCGCCCGTGATCGCTTCCGAAGATACCTTGGCGCGTTTGTTGAGGTAGCTTGCCATCTCCGAAGCCTGCGCCGGTGCGGCGGCTGCGACTTGCGACAATTGCCGGGTTTTATCTTCGGTGTGCTTTTGCAGCGCTCGCGGGCCGTAGGGGATCACGGTGCCGTTGATCTGCCTTTGCAGGATGATGATGTTCTCATCATAGGGCGTCTCGATGATGACGACCTTACCGCCATCCTGCGGGATCGGAATGAAGCGGCCGTTGCCGCTCTGGGCGATGTCGCGCCATACCCGCTCGGTGTCCTGGGCGTTGCCGGCAAGCACCGCATTCACGATGATTTCCTTCTGTTTCGCCACCGCCAGCGTGATCGGATATTTGGTATCCTGCGCATAGTCCATATGTAGCGGTGCGTCGCCAACCAGGAACACGATGCGCCTTGTGTCACTGCCGAGTGTCCAGTGCAGCTTATTGACCGCGACATCGAGCGCTTCGTTGACGCTTTCCGGCCAGTCGCCGCCACCGCGCGCCTTCAATTCCGATAGGTTGGCATAGAGATCCTGGATGTCGGTCGTGAGGTCGAATGTCTTGGTGACGTAGTCATCGCCAATATCGCGATAGGCAACGAGCCCCATGCGGATATCGGCGTCCGGATTGCTGTCGACAATCGCGGTCGCAATCGACCAAATCTTGCGCTTGGCGTCTTCGATCAGGCCCGTCATCGAGCCCGTGGTATCGAGGACGAAAGCGACTTCGACGGCGGGTTTTGCAACCGCGGCCCCGACGCCCGACGATAGCGCAAGGCCGGCAAGAGCGAACGCAAGCGAGCGAAAGGCAGGAAGTGTTGGCTTCATGATTCTCCTCCAATGTTCCGTCCCCTGCACGGAGGTTCCCGGTGGAACACGGTCTGTTCGGGCCGAAATCAAGGCGTGGTGGGTACGAAATTGGGGCCTACCCGGCCTGGAGTACCTATTTGGGGGTTGCCGAAATCGGATAGAGTGGCCCCGATGGAATCGCTCTCCCGCCAGATCAATCTCGTGCCCGCGCCGGACCGCCGTCAGTCGGAGACGGCGCTGGCGATCGCGCGCGGGACCGCGCGGCTGTTGCGGTCGCTTGGATTTGCCTGCGTCAGCGAATTGCCGCTGCCATCGGGAAGGCGCGCCGATCTGGTGGCGATCAACGAGCGCGGCGAAATCTGGATCGTCGAAATCAAATCATCGATCGAGGATCTGCGCGCCGACCAGAAATGGCCGGAATACCGGGCCCATTGCGACCGGCTGTTCTTTGCCTTCACCCAGGATTTGCCGTGCGAGATCTTCCCCGGCGATACCGGCCTGATCGTCGCCGACGCTTATGGCGCGCACATGCATTGCACGGCGCCCGAGCATCGGCTGCCGGCGCCTACCCGCAAATTGATGACGGTGCGGTTCGCGATGGCCGCCGCCCAGCGGATCAATCGTCTGATCGACCCGCAAGGCCACGCGGAGTTTTAAGCGTCCGTCGGAAAGCGGCCCGCAGTTAGCTGCGCTTTGCGGTCGCGGGGCGGCCCTCCCAGCTTCTTGGGGGAGCGCTCTATGGGCTCGACATCTGCTCCATAGCGAGCTCGGCCTGAAGGTTGGCAAGATCGCGATAGATGGAAGCCACGGCGAGCACGCGGCCCTTGCTCTTGTATTTCAGCAAACAGTCCCTGCCGGCGATGTCGCCTTCGATGGCAATCTCGTCCCACCTCTCGGCGTGGCCGACATAGTTGATCGGCACATCGTAGTGCTGGCTCCAGAAAAACGGCACTGCGTCGAAGACTTCGCGCTGTCCCAGCAAATTTCGCGCGGCGGTCTGGCCCTGGCGTTCGGCCACCACCCAATGTTCGACCCTGATGTTCCCTTGGGAATGCGGATCGGGCCAGCGCGCTATGTCACCGGCTGCATAGATTCCGGCGACGCTGGTTTCGAGGAACGCGTCCACCGCAACGCCGCGGTCGATTTTAAGACCAGCCTGTTCTGCCAGGCCAAGGCGCGGCCGCACGCCGACCCCGACGATCACGACATCGGCCGCCAGCACGCCACCGCTTTGGAGCGTCGCGCGCTTGCCGTCGATCGCTCCAACGGTGTCGCCCAGATGGAAGATGACACCGTGCTCCTGGTGCAACGCGCGAACGAAGTCGCCCATGTCAGGTCCGAGCACGCGCTCCATCGGTCGCTGTTCCGGAGCCACCACATGGACTTCGATATCCCGTGCGCGCAGCGCCGCCGCTGCCTCAAGCCCGATAAAACTGGCACCGATCACCACCGCGCGGCGTGCGCCTATTACCGATTCAATGATCGCCCGGCAATCTGCGAGCGAACGCAGCACATGGACATGCGGCTGGTCCGCACCCGGAATCGGCAGACGAACCGGCTCTGCGCCGGTCGCCAGCAGCAGGCGGTCATAGGGAATGGCGCCACCACCGGCGACGACGACATCGCGTGCTTTGATATCGATCGACGTGACATTGCTTTTGAGCTGAAGATCGATGCCGGCCTCCGCGTAGAAGCTGTCCGGACGGAGCGGCAACCAGTCCTCCGGCGCACTGCCGGCAAGATAATCCTTCGACAGATTCGGCCGGTCCACCGGAGGGGCGGCATCGCTGCTAAGCATTACGATGCTGCCGCGAAAGTCCTGCCGCCTCAGCATGTCGGCGGCGGCAAAGCCCGCCGCACCACCGCCGACGATCACGATTTTATCCGGCGCGTCGACAAACCTCCTGCCGCGCGGCTTCGGCTGTTCGCGTTTTTGCCGGACGAAGATTTGATCGCCCTCGCGCTCGACCTGCCAGACCGCGAGCGCGTTCAACGCCGGGGCACGCGTAGCTTCGCCGGTGCGTAAATCGAAACATGCGTGATGCCAGGGGCAGCGGATGCCGTCGCCGACCACGAGCCCCTCCGCGAGCGGCCCGTGATAATGGCTGCAATGCGCATCGATAGCGAATATCTCAGACCCCGAACGTACCAGCAAAACATCCTGATCGCCGACATGACCGAGCAAGGTTTCGCCGCCAAAATCGCTTAGTGCAACACCTTGTGTAAGATCTGGCCCGGCAGGCGGGGCTTGCTCTTCAGCCATGCTAATCCCTCCATCGTATCAAGGGGCCCGTGCGCCACATTCCATATCACGTCGCCATGCCAAGGAATTCCTGGCGCGTCAGTGCGTTGTCGCGGAAGCAGCCTAGCATGCGGCTGGTGACGAGGTCTGTACCGGGCTTGTGTACACCGCGGGTGGTCATGCAATGATGTGTCGCCTTGATGATCACGCCGACGCCCTGAGGCTTGAGGATATCGTTGATGGTATTGGCGATTTGCGCCGTCATCTTTTCCTGGATCTGTAACCGCTTGGCATAAACGTCCACCACCCGGGCCAACTTGGAGATGCCGACCACGCGGCCGTTTGGAATATAGGCGACCCAGGCCCGGCCGATGATCGGCGCCATGTGGTGCTCGCAATGGCTCTCGAAGCGAATATCCCGCAGCACGATCATTTCGTCGTACCCCTCGATCTCCTCGAAGGTCTTTTCCAGAACCTCAGCCGGGTCCTGACCGTATCCGGAGAAAAATTCTTCGAGCGAGCGGGTCACGCGAGCCGGGGTCTCGATCAGACCGTCACGTCCGGGATCTTCGCCCGCCCATTGGAGAATCGTTCGCACCGCAGCTTCGACTTCGGCTCGGCTAGGCTTTTGGACCTCCGGTTGCGGCGCTTCAGCGCGCCCCAGCACGTGTAAATTTGGACTCACAGCTATGCTCCTGCGTGCGGACGTGGGGGGCGACGCCGATCGCATCGCCTGGAAGCCCTTAAGATGGCCGGAGGTCGAAAAGGTTCCCGGGCCGATCCGGGATGGCCGACTTCAACTCGCCAGCAGGACGACTCGCTCCCGGCAGGCCGGATTGGTCAGCAAAGGATGCGATCTTGAGCGGCGGATGGGGCTCTTGTCCGCGGCCGACGGAGGTAGTTAACGCGGCGCCCGTTTCGCCAGAATCCGCTGCAGGGTGCGGCGGTGCATGTTCAGCCGCCGCGCGGTTTCAGAGACGTTGCGGTTGCACATCTCGTAAATGCGCTGGATGTGCTCCCAGCGCACGCGATCGGCCGACATTGGATTGTTCGGCAGCTCCGACTTCTCGGTACCGCTGGCGAGCAGGGCCGCCACCACGTCATCGGCGTCGGCCGGCTTTGAGAGATAATCCACCGCGCCCATCTTCACTGCGGTCACGGCGGTTGCAATATTGCCATAGCCGGTCAGTATGATGGCGCGCGCATCGGGGCGCTTGCGCTTCAGCGCCGATACCACGTCGAGCCCGTTGCCGTCGCTCAACCGCAAATCCACTACCGCGAAGGCCGGGGCCGCCCGGCCAATTTGCGCAAGCCCTTCGGCGACGCTGTCGCAAGAGGTTACCGTGAAGCCGCGGCTCTCCATGGCGCGCGCAAGGCGCTCCAGAAACGGCTTGTCGTCCTCCACGATCAGGAGGGAACGATCGACGTGCCCAAGCAGTTCGGCGGTGGCGCCCACAATTCGGATACCTTTGATGTCGGTCATCTCAACATATGGCGTGCCAACGGCCGCTGCCAAGGCCAGATAAGTCGATCCGGCCACGTTGCTGGCGGCGCGTTACGGCGGTTCTGCGGTGAGTTCTTGCGCTTCAAAGCGGTTTCGCGGCCAGGCGATCTGGACCACGGCGCCGTGATCCGGAAACATCCGGTTGGAGAAGGAAACCTTTGCGCCCGTACGCTCGAGCAAGGTGCGAGCGATGAACACGCCAAGACCGAGACCGCTGCGCGAGCCCTCCGCCTCGTCCCCACTGCGCCGCCGC
>DATGGY010000138.1:0-16307 GCA_035308285.1 Bradyrhizobium sp.
AGCCGCTGAATAACATCATGAAGCAGCTTTTCGGCAGGTAAGGGCACTCGTCTCTCCGTCGTCCCGGCCAAGTGAGCGAAGCGAACGCAGAGCCGGGACCCATACGCCGCGGCTTCTCGGTTAGAGAGCCGCAGGGAGACGCCTTCTTCCAACAACTGACATCAGTGGTTATGGGCCCCTGCTTCCGCAGGGGCGACGGAGTTAATTCCCCGCCGCCGCCGCCGTCACCGGCCGCACCGGATCGCCCTCGCGCAACAGCGCGCCGGCGCGCGCCACGACGATGTCGCCCTCGGTCAGCCCCTCCTTGATTTCGACCTGGCCGCCGGACATCAGCCCGACCTCGACCCGCTTGGTCTCGATGCGCGCGCGCCGCACCACCTGCACCACGGTGCCGCCCGAGCCATAGAGCACGGCGGTGAGCGGCACCGAGACGCCGCAGCTTTGCCCGATCGTGATCGCGGCGCGGCCACTCGAATTCACCAAAAGCTTGCGGTTGGTGGTGAGCCCAACGAACACCTGGCCGAGCTGGACGGTGGGCTCGACGGTGGAGCCGACGCGGCGCACCTTGCCCTCGATCTCGCCGGCGCCGACGATTTTCACCCGTGCGGTGTTGTTGACCTTGATCCGGTTCAGATGTTGCGTCGGCACCAGCGCCACCAGGTCGAACTCGCTGCGCGCGATGATGGAAAACAGCGCCTCGCCGCGCCCCGAGGCCGTAGCCCCGATCACGGCGGTGGAAGCCGAGACCAGCCCGGCGACGGGCGCCTGCACCATCAAGGTGCCGCCTTCGGGCATCGCGAGCCGGGCGAGATTTTGCCCGGCGGTGACGCTATCGCCGGGCTCGGCCAGGATTTCCGAGACTTTCAGGCCCGGCCGCTCCGGGCGGACCATGGTCTCCTCGCGCGCGATGATGGTGCCGGAAGCCTCCACAATGGCCGGAAAACAGAATTTCGCCGCCTTCAGCACCGTCACCGACGCGCCCCTCGCCGCGTCCCTGTTGTCGAAATCGTCCGCGGCGAGCGCGGGGGAGGCGAGGGCGAGCGAGATGAGGGCGGCCGCGAGGGGGGCGAGGTGGGGTGAGGGCGTTGGGGGAGTGGCGAGAGGAGGCATCGGCGTTCCCGTCCGGTTTTTCGGGATTATCGATATCAGAAGGCTAGGGGAAGGGCCAAGCGAAACGGTAGTCCAGCTGCGGATGGTCGGCCTCCAGGTTCATCTTCGCTCCGGCTACGTCCCTGGGTCGTCAAGAACACCTCTAGCAACCGGGTCCAAGAAGGGCTTACTCTAATTGTGGCGGCTTCGTCTTGCTGTCGAACGTGTAACCCACTGAACGGGGGATTTGGTGCAGCAAACGGTACCGCTAGACGATCAAGCTGCGGCCGAGCGACTGCTGGGCTTACTCGACTATGTCGATGCCCTGATCAAATTAGACGAACGCGTCGCTATGCGACTAAGCCAACACAAACTGCAGGACGGGTCGCAATTCGTTTTGCACGAACATGAGTTGACCAAATTACCTGGCGTCTCACTAAACAAGGGCGACGACGAAGGCCCGATTTGGTTGCGCGTTCAACGGTTGCAACGAACAGCGCCACCTATTCCAGATGAGAAAATTGTGGAATGGATCGAGGTTTCGCAAGATCCAGATGTGGCCTCCTCCATTCAATCGGCGATCCATAGGCGAATTACGCGCGAAGAGAAAGAAGCCTTGATCGAGCAAGGCAAGCTTCGTCTTGAAGATTGCTCTCCATCCCTGAAGGCAGAAACGCCGAACGGCGAGGTGACATTCTTCGATGTCTTCTTTCGTCTAGAAGACCAGCCCGAGATACAACAAGCATGTAACGACTATGTTTCGGAAGCGTGGGCTACATGGGCAGAGCGGGAAATGCCTCGCCGACGGTCTATCCAAGCGTATCAGAAGCTATTTGAGATTGCGCAGCGTCTCTCTCAATCCGGTGCAAGCGAATCTGTAGAGCTTGTGTGGGGAATTGGTCTTACTCGCTGGTCAAAAGGTCCCATAGTTATCGAGCTTCCTATATTAGAACTCAGCGTAGAAATAGAGATTTCCGACGACCGCGGGTCGGATATTTTGGTTCGTCCCCGCAACACCCCAGCTCGCATCGATCTCCGAGCGTTCGACAAGCTAGCAGAGGATCGGGTCGCCTTAGCTGAACAGTCGTCTCTAAGAGCATTACGAATTATCGAGCGAGACGAGCCCGAAGGAGTCTCGCCTTTTCGGCCCGAGACATTTTCCTCGATCTTAAAAATCTGTGGAAGTCAACTCGATCCTGAAGGGAAGTACCTTCCAGAAGGCCAAAGAGCATCGCGATCAGAACCACTGCCCGAATTAGCCGAAGGACACATCGGCGTCAGCGATCGGTGGGTGATTTATGCCCGGCGTCGATCCGTCAATGCTACGTTACGTGACATTCAGATGTTGAAAGCAGAAGTCAGGCCTGAGCAAGGGGAGCCAGCCAAATTGGAAGGTGCGGCATGCACCCTAATAATGGGCGCGAGCGATGCTACCGATTCGGACTATGAACCGTTAGGGCCAACGCTTGGAGCCTTGGACCGAGTCTCAGCTGAGATCGATGGCCAAAAGATCGACCCTGATCACGGTGACTTATTTTTTCCCAAGCCGTTTAACGATGATCAAGTGCAGATAATTCGGCGTCTTGAAAAATCAGAAGGTCTTGTCGTTCAAGGGCCGCCAGGCACCGGAAAGACGCACACTATCGCAAACATCATCAGCCACATGCTAGCGACCGGCAAAAGAGTACTCGTAGTTTCACATGGCGAAACCGCGCTAAAGGTGCTTCGAGATCACTTACCAGATGGGATACGAGATTTAGCGATTAGCGTTACATCCTCAGAGCGTGAAGGCACCAAGCAGGTCGAGAAGGCCGTCCAGTTAATGCTGGAAATTGTAAATTCGATCGATGCAAATCTTCCCAAGCAGGTGGCTAGCATACGTGATTTGGCGGCCGGGATAAGAGGTGACCGCGACGCGTTGGAAAAGATCGATAAGAGGTTGGCGGACCTTGCTCTGGTTCACTTTGAGCCGGTACCAGGAACCAGTGAAACATCATATCAACTCGCTACTCGCCTCGCCGCCGATCGAAGCAAGTACTCGTGGTTCACGGATAGGCCGACCAAAGCCTTCATTGAATCGGGACATGCGAAGGAAACCGTCGATCTAATCTCTAAGACGAGAGCCCTGATAGGACCAGACATTATCCATCGCGCCTCTCAATTGCCCCGCTTAGAAGAGCTACCAAGTCCAAGCGAGTTAGTGAGTTGGCACCTTGATCTGACCGAGGCTGAGAGTCTCGGTTCCTTTCAGAGCAAATATGACGGCGTCATTCGCCGCTTGATGTCTGGGCTCGGCGTTCCAAAATCGACCGACCTAGCCACGAATTTCAAGGGGCTCGCTCAATCGCTAGAATTGTTCTCTGCACACGCGTGGACAAGCGAATTGGTGCGTCGCCAAGTGTCCGGAGATACACGGATGCGACGTGTTAATCCCACGGTATTCGAACTCTTCCGTGATATGCGTGCCTTCCTGAAAGCCTATCAATCCTTTGTGGCGCGGCCAGTTCAGATATCGAACGATTTGACCGATACACACCAAACTGCGCAGCTATTATCATCCTTAGCTGAAGGCAAAAAGCCCTTCGGCTGGCTTTCATTTTCGGCAAAGCAATTTCGGGAAAAATTCGAAGCTGTCAGGATTGCTGGAAAGGTACCCACGACCACCGAAGACTGGACCTACGTAAGGCAGTATGTTCGGCTCCGTAGCGAACTGCCTCGTCTTCGAGTCCGCTGGCATGCAGTACGAGATCAGCTCGGTATTCCGCCGTCAGTTGACTTCGCGGAAGAATCGGTCCCTCAACTTGAGGCACTGCTATCGTTACTAGAAATCGCTCTTTCGGAAGTGCCGGCTCGAATAGCTAGGCTCCAGGTAGTCTTGGCAGACGTGCTTAAAAGTAGAGACGACGCCGCAGCAATAATAGCGGACAAGTCATCGATCGTTGATTTCTCCGAGGCATTGTCGCGAAAAACCCGAGCCGCGCGGGTGAGCGAAACGAAGCAAAAAATTGAAATACTCGTGACAAAGCTAAACGAGAACCTCCAGCTTTGCTGCGACGCGTCCGTATTCATAAGGGGAGCGCTAGGTAGTCGCTTAGTCTCAGCAGATAACGTAGAGCATACTTGGTCAAGCTTTCTGGCGACTCTAAATCGATTGGAGCGCATTGGGCCGGCATTTGAAACGCTTGCGCGGGGCCTGAAGATTCTCGAAATGGCGGGAGCACCTGAGTGGGCTGCCAAATTGGGTAGCGAACCACGACTCTCTGGAGATGATCCCTGTGTTCCATCGAATTGGCAGGAGGCCTGGGAATGGGCCTCGTCGATGGCATTCCTTACCGACAAGGGCTCTGTTCGTCAGATCGATAATCTCAATCGACAGCGCTCTGAGATCGAGAAAGCCTTAAGGGAGCGCTTCGCTAGCCTAGTAAAGGAACGTACGTTCTACAACCTGGCTAGGTCGATGAAAAATTCTCACAAGACCGCATTGGCAATGTTCGCAAACATTGTCCGCAGAATTGGCGCAGGGACAGGAAACCGCGCGGTTCTATTTCGTCGTGATGCGCGGGAGGCCATGGAGAAGTGTTATGACGCGGTACCATGCTGGATCATGCCGGCTTGGCGGGCCTCGGAACAGCTACCGTCAAAACTAGGTAGCTTCGACCTCGTTATATTAGATGAGGCATCGCAATCGGATGCTCGCGACTTGCCAGCAGTCCTACGTGGCAAAAAACTTCTCGTCGTCGGAGATGACAAACAAGTGAGCCCGACAGCGGCCTTCATCTCCCTGACGAACATTCGCCGGCTGCGAAATAATTTTCTAAGCGAAATACCATACCGTGCCCAAATTGAGCCGGGCGGTTCCCTTTACGATCTTGCTCGCGTAATGTTTCCGGGCCATTTCGTAATGCTGAAGGAACATTTCCGATGCGTCGAACCTATAATTAGGTTCTCGACGGAATTTTATACGCAGCCGCTGATCCCGCTGAGAGTCCCTACGGCAAACGAGCGTCTTGATCCGCCTTTGATTGACATCTTTGTCCGCGATGGTTGGCGGAGAGGAAGGTCTAAGATAAATCCTCGCGAAGCGGAGGTTATAGTTGACGAAATTGACGCAATAATTTCGAATCCAACGCTTGCGACAATTGCCGAAACGTCACGCCCTCGTTCGATCGGCGTCATATCTCTAATTGGGGGCTTCCAGGCCGCTTATATACAAAAACTCCTGCTCGATCGAGTTGGGGAAGCAGCAATTGTGCGTCATCGGATTATCTGTGGGGACAGCGCTACACTGCAGGGAAATGAGCGCGACATCGTCTTCTTATCGATGGTTGCAGATAAAAAGAGTAGGCATTCACAAACAGCAGAACAATATGCCCAGCGATTCAATGTCGCCTTATCTAGGGCGCGCGACAGAATGATTTTGGTTAGGTCTGTCGAATTAGAAAATTTGAATCCGAAAGATTTGAAGGCAAAAGTTATCCAGCATTTCCGCGATCCTATGCCAACTGCAGCCAATCGGTCGTCGAAACTTGTAGAACTTTGCGAGTCTGGCTTTGAAAGGGCTGTTTTTACTAAGCTCACCGAGGCAGGCTATAAAGTCACACCCCAAGTTGGGTCGCAGGGCTTTTTCATCGATATGGTTGTTGAGGGAGATGGAGGGCGGCGGCTCGCTATCGAATGTGACGGCGATCGATATCACGGGCCAGAGAGGTGGGCAGATGACATGCGGCGGCAACGAATACTCGAGCGTGTAGGATGGACGTTTTGGAGGTGTTTCGGTTCAGATTATATGATCGACGCTGACAGCGTGTTTTCTGATCTCGTTGCGACGCTGGAGGCTAGAGGCATTAAGCCAATTGGTCATACAGACGAACCGTATAGATTTACTTTGCATCGGACGGTGGGCAGCGACATCGATATCGAAGTAGGTAATGAAGAAGATGCGGGTCTTACTGATGAGCGAGGCGAAACGACGGAAGTATTGCAGAGTTTTGCTCCTGCAAGCCCCCTAGAGGTTGGCGATCGGATTATCTTGAAGTTCTTGGATCGCGAGAATGCGAAGCCCGAATTTTTCGAAGTAGTCGAAGGTCAATCCGATGAAGCCAATGGGCTACTAGGACTAACGTCCGCTCTTGCAATTGCTCTCTCGCGAGCGGAACCTGAAGACGAAATTAGTGTCCAATTGGATGGAGAGACTAGGCGGCTAATGTTTGTGGCCCTCGAAAGTGCCGAAAGGGAAGCTGCCTAGAGAATCCCACTTCATTGCCGAAATGCGGGGCTCGTTCTTGAGCGATGAGCGCACTCGGGAACAACTGCTGAAAGTTCAAATGCACTTTGGGCGCGGCACGGTGCGGCGCGTCAGGCAACCACCGCTTGCTTATTGGTAACATATATGGTACATGATCCAAGTTGAGGAATTCATCACCGATGAGGATGTGAGTCCTTTCAGGCGGTGGTTCGATGCGCTCGACGATCAGGCCGCAGCTTGGGTTACGATTGCAATCGACAGGCTAGGCGAAGGCAACACTTCAAATGCGAAGGCGCTTGGCGAGGGCGTCTCGGAACTGCGGATCGATCGTGGTCCCGGCTATCGAATCTACTTTGGCTGGGACGGCCAGCTACTTGTCATCCTGCTCGGCGGCGGCACGAAGCGGCGGCAGAAGAGCGACATACAGACGGCGTTCCGTCACTGGCGCGCTTACAAGGCGCGCAAGGCAGCTGCTAGGACAAAGAGGACCTGATCATGCCACTGACGAGAAGTTTTCGCGAGACTGTGCAGGCACGGGCTCAGCGCGACGTCAAATTCCGGCAGGCCTTGCTTGGCGAGGCGATGCAGGCGCTACTCGATGGCAATCTGGAGGAGGGCCGTGCCGCCTTGCGCTCCTGCATCAACGCTACGATCGGTTTTGAAAAGCTCGGCACAGCACTCGGCCGATCGCCCAAGAGCCTGATGCGCATGTTCGGGCCATCGGGTAATCCCACCGCCGAAAATCTCCTGGCCGTCATTGGCGTATTGCAGGCGAAGACCGGCGTTCGCTTGCAAGTGCGGGCGGTCGCCGACGCGGCTTGAGAGCCAGCCAACACCCTACAAATGCTCATGGTTGCGATGATATCATTCCAATGATATCATACAGCCTCAGACATAGGAGTCTGCCATGCAGGTTTCGAAATGGGGTGACAGCCTGGCCGTGCGGCTGCCCAGAGCGCTCGTCGAAAAGATGGGCTTGAGTGCCGGCGACGAAATTAACATCGTTGATGTGGCCGAACGAACGCTAGTCGTCCAGAAGGAAGACCGGCGTAACGCCGCGCTTGAGCGAATGGCTGCGCGCAATTGGACGCTTCCTCCCGATTACAAGTTCGATCGGAACGAGGCCAACGAGAGGTGAGGGTTTTCTTCGACACCAATATTCTCGTCTATGCCCAGCAGTCCGACGAAAAGGGCGATCGGGCGCGCGCTCTGCTCGCAGGCGGCGGCAAGCTCAGCGTCCAGGTGCTGAATGAGTTCACTGCTGTCTCTCGGCGCAAGCAGGTCAGGGAATGGCGCGAAATCGCTGAGGCGATCTCCGACGTGCTCGCAGTGGTCGATCCGCCGCTGGCGCTAACATTGGACCTACATCAGTCGGCACGAATACTCGCCGAAGAGCACCGGCTGTCGTTTTACGACGCGCTGATAATCGCCGCAGCGATCGAGACCGATTGCGACACGCTATTCAGCGAGGATATGCAACACGGCCGCAGGATTGGCAGGCTTGCTGTCGTCAATCCGTTTCTCCAAAGCACGACGTGAACGCGAAGCCTCCCGCCGTCATTGCGAGGAGCCAACGGGTCCGGCCTTGGGCCGGCCCGATGACAGGCTCCGCGACGAAGCAATCCATGCTTTCTTTACGCGGCGACATGGATTGCTTCGCGGAGCCTGTCCTCGGGCGCGCATTCGCGCGACCCGTTGGCTCGCAATGACGAACTTGGCCAAGATTCGCGCCTTTCGGCCGTGCGCCTAACGGCGAATTTTTTGAACCGGATCAAGCTGATGCTACCTGTCCAGTCCTCTCGCGAAAAATATTTCGCTTTCGCCGTCGGGCAAATCATCTCTACAAGCTCGCCCCGTCCTGTCCCGAAAGAGGGGCGTTGCGCAACGTCATCAACGTTGGGTGCAGGATGCGGTGGACGCTTTGGTGCCTTTGACGAATGGCGCGCGAGGCGGACGGCGAAGTCGTGTGGTCCTGACGCCCCGACGCTGGCGTCAAGCAGGCGACGATGCTTTCGCATCGTGGCCTGCGATGGTGGCAAAAAAGCCCGGTCACCAGGGAGAGCGCGATATAAGCGTTAAAACCATTCGCGTGCGGGAATGCCGGGTTGGCCCGGTGCGACCGTGGTGACTACGCTCGTGTGGTTTTTATTTTTTCCACGCGAGGCTGCGGGTGCAATGGGCGCCCGGCATTCCCCACGCCCTCTGTTTTCTCTGGGCGGAAGTTTTTGGCATAGCCCGGGCGCGATTGGCGTCGCGGAATGCGCGGGTGTGTGCCTCCACGTCATGGCTCGCCGTGACGGCGGGGAATCGTGTGGCTGTTTGAAGATTTGGATTGGGGCCGCGCGCGTCACACTCCGCCGTCGTCCCTGCGAACGCAGGGACCCATATCCACCGGCCTTAGTTGTTTGACGAAAGCCGTCTGCGATCGTGCCTCAAGATCAGCCGCGGCGTATGGGTCCCGGCTCGCGCTCCGCTTGGCCGGGACGACGAGGAAAGATTGTCAGGTTGTCCCTGCGAACGCAGGGACCCATACGCTGCGGCTGATCTTGGGGCACAATGGCGGACGGCTTTCGCAAAACAACTACGGCCGGTGGTTATGGGCCCCTGCGTTCGCAGGGGCGACTTGAGACTACTTCCGCCGCCGCGCGGCCTCAGCCGGCGCCGCAGCTTGCACCGCTTCCCCCTCCTCGCGCCAGCGCAAAATCTCCGCGGCCAAAATCGGATGGTTGAATCCCTTCAACACGAGATCATCGAGCGGCCGGCCCTCGACCCATTTCTCGACTGCACCAAAGACGCGCCTGCTCACCACGATCTGGTTCGCCTTGGCTTCGTCGCAGAGTCGAGATGCCAAATTGGTGACGCTGCCGATCGCGGCGTATTCGAGCCGCTGCTCGAAACCGATTTGGCCGAGCGTCGCATAGCCGAGCGCAATGCCTACGCCAAAGCCGAGCGAATGGCCGCGATTGCGCCAGCGTTCGGTCAAGGCGCCGATGGTGTCGCGCATCTCCACCGCCATCTTCACCGCGCGCCTGGTGTGATCGGGAAATTGAATCGGCGCGTTGAACAGGATCATCACGCCGTCGCCGGCATAGCGGTCGAGCGTGCCTTCATATTTGAAGATCAATTCGCCAAGGGCTGCGTGATATTCGCGCAGCACGTTCATCGCCTCTTCGGGCTCGGTCGCCTCGGTGAAGGCGGTAAATCCGCGCAAGTCGCAGAACACCACCGTGACCTCGCGGCGGTGGCTGTCGAGCAGCCCTTCGTGACCGTCGGAGGAGGCGATCAGTTGCGCGACCTGCGGCGCGAGAAAACGTTCGAGCTTGCGGATGCGCTCGATCTCGGCGAGCTGCTTCTCCACCCGCTCCTCCAGCGACTTGTTCCAGTTCTTGAGCTGCTCGGTCTGCGCCTCGAGCTTGCCGGCCTGGCGCTGCACGGTGGTATGCGCGACGGCGAGTTCGCGGCCCTTCTGGTCGACTTCGGAAAACAGCCGCGCATTGCGCATCGCCAGCACCGCCTGATTCGCAAACGTCCGCATCAAGCCGATCAGATTGGGCGAGAAGTCGCCGGCCGCGCGTCGCAGCACCACGAGCGCGCCGAGCACGCCCTGCTGATCCCTGAGCGGCACCACCAGCACCGAATGGAATCCGGCCGTGACCGCGACATCGCGCAGCGGGGTTTCGCCGGCGCTTGTGAGATCTGCGATCGCAACGGGCTCGCCGGTCCTGGCGGCTTCGCCGAGCACGCCCTCGCCCTCGTCGATCGAAAGATGCTGGCCCTGTTCGGAATCGTCGATCCCGATCGCTTCCGCAAGATTGAACTGGCGTTGGTCCGCGTCGTAGCCATAGATCAGCACCGCATCGGCATGGGTGATTTCGAGCGCGCGCGCCGCCACCGTCGGCAGCACCGCGTTGAGATCGAGCGAGGAGGCGACCGCGCGGCCGACTTCCTCGAGCACCTTCAGCTCGGCGATCGATTGTGCGAGGTCGCGGGTGCGCTCCTGCACCTTGGTCTCGAGGCCCGAGTAGGTTTCCTTGAGCTGGCCGGCCATGCTGTTGAACTGGTCGGCGAGCTCTTCCAGTTCGTCCTTGGTGTTGACCTCGATGCGGTGGCTGAAATCGCCTTCGCCGAGCCGCCGCGCGCCGCGCCGCAACGCCGTGATCGGCACCAGCATGCGGCGGGCGAGAATGGTGCCGGCGAGGATCGCAACCACGAGCCCGAGCGAGATCAGAAGCGCGCCCCGCAAGAGCTGATCGCGGATCGGCGCCAGCGCCTGCGCGGTCGGTTGCTCGAAGAACACATGCCAGCCAAGCTTGGGCACCGCGCTTACCGCCGTCAGCACCGAATTGCCGTCGACGTCCTTGCCAAACCCGATCGGCGAGCCGTTCGCCCGCAAAACGGCGTCGACCTGAGCGGCGCCGGCGAGGGACCTGCCGATCTCGGGCCCCTTGCTCGAACTCGCCAGCACCTGGCCGTGCGGGTCGATCACATAGGCAAAGCTCGATCTGCCGACCTGGGCGTCGCCGAGGAAGTCGGCGAGGAAGCGCAGGTCGATGTCGGCCACCGTGACGCCGGCGTTGAAGCCGGAATGCGACACCGAGATCGACATGAAGGGGTGGAAACCCTGGAAAGTCGCCGGCGCGTAGCTCACGCTCTTGCCGTTGGTGTCGGTGAAGCGGAAGTCGCGGGAGAAGTCGGCCTTGCTGCCGATCGAAATCGAGGTGCGCGACAGGCGGAGCTGCTCGCGGCCATAGCCGTCAAGCAGCGAAAGCTGGTAGACGGCCGGCACCTGGTTCAGGAGCTGGGCGTAGTCGGCGCGGTGCTGGTCGATGGTGACGGCGCTCGCCCGCGTGACCCAGCTGATCTGGCGCTCGAGATCGGCGATCGACTGCTCGATGCGCTTCGCGGTGGCCTCCGCCTTCTCGCCCATGGCGTCGGTCAGCGTGCTCTTGGTGGCGCGGTAGCTGATCCAGGTTTCCATCGCGCCGTTGACGGCCAGCACGAACACCACGAGTCCGACCAGCGCCGTGACGTATTTGGCGAACAGGCCCTCGCGCAGAAACCTCTTGTCCTTCACGCCGATCATCCAGACCCTCGTGCGCTACCCTCATTAACCCTCGAGGACGCGCATCCTGTGTCGTCAGCCGTGCCCTCTTAGCACGTTTCGAGGGGGCAGGGCCGGGGGTCTCGCGGCTTGGTCAGCCGCAATTGCCGGCATTTCGGGCGAGTTCGGCGCAGGCTTCCCCCTCTCCCGCAAGCGGGGGAGGGCCGGGGTGGGGGCGGCCACGGGGCAAGGTGTGAGTAACGAATCGAAGAAGGGACCCAAACATCTCACCGGTTGAACAACTGCCGCAGCACGTCGTTCATCGGCTGGCTTTCCTGTTGCACCTGGGGTGGGGTATCGCGCTCGGCCGGCGCCTGCGCGGCCGGCACCGGGCTCGGCGCGGGGGGTGCTGAGAGGCTGCGGCCGGTATCGGAACCTTGGCTGGAAGGCGGGTTAGCTCGTTGGCTCAATCCCTGTTGCAGCAGATTGCCGAGCGTTTCGCCGAGCTTGCCGCCGAACAAATCGGATTGCCCGCCGCCGCCCGAATTGTTGCCGCCCAATCCGCCAAGTTCGCCGAGGCCGCCGCCTTGCCCGAACAGGCCCTTGCCCATCTCCTTGAGCTTGGCATAGGCCGCGTCCGGATTGTCCAGCATCCCCGCCATGTCGGGATAGATTTTCGGCTCGGCCCAGGGACCCTCGATCATCACGGGAATGCCGAAACCGACGGGGTCGGCGGCGCGGCCCTGGCCTTCGGTGGTCATCACGAGCTGCGGCTCGACGCGGAACCCGATCATCTTGGTGCCGAGGTCGACCGTCCCGGTGCCCGTCATCTTGACCAGCGGGCCGACCAGATTGAGATCGGTCGTAACCGCCTGCCCCCGGTCGATGCGGAACGAGGCCGAGAGCTGGCTGAGATCGGTGGTCTGCCCGCGGCCCTCCTGCCAGCCGTCCAGCGTATTCGACGTCAGCGAGCGGATCATCTGCGCCACGTTGAGGCCCCGGATCGCGCCGTCCTGGAAATTGGCGAACACGGTGCCGGTAAGGTTCGACATGATCGCGCGCTGGCTTTGGCCGGCCGAGTGCACGGTAATCTTGGCCTGCAGCTTGCCGTCGAGCTTGTCAAAGCCCGCAGCACTGCTCAACAGCGGAAGCGCGCGCACGCCGACGAGATCGCTGCGCATGATGTAGGCGGGCGTGCCGCCGGTGGCATCGATGTCGACCTCGCCATTGGCCTGGCCGCCATAGGCGCCGAGATTGGAAATGACGCATTTGAGCAGGCCATTGACGAGCGTGGAGTCGATCGCGGCGGGGGCAAAATGCACGCTTCCGATGTTGAGCTCGGCGGCCGAAATCCGCACCTGGGCGTCGGCATAATTCAGGCCGGTGAGATCGATGGTCGCGTTGCTCCAGGATTGCGACGCCAGTTGCGAGGAGGATTGCGGAGAGGCTTGCGAATCTTGCGTCGCGCCCGGGGGCGTATTGGTGGCGGCAATGCCGAGGCGCTGGAAATCGAGGTCGAGCTTCACCAGCGGCTTGCTCGAGACGTCGACCGAGGCCCAGCCGTTGAACGCGCCGTCGCCGATCGTGCCGGAGAGGCCGTTGATCATGACGAGCGAGCCGTTGAGCCGGACCTCGGCCCTGGCCGACAGCGGCGCCTGCAGCACGCCGGGGGCGTCGAGGGAGAAGTCGAGCGGAACGTTCTGCCGCTCCAGCGGCGGCGCCGGCACGGCAGCCTCGATGTCGAATTTGAGCGGATGCCCACCGGCGCGCGCGCCGCCCGTCACCCTGATCTTGCGGTCGGCGCCGATGACGGCGTTGGCGCTGATGCCCTCGATGCGGTTTTCGACGCGGTCGCGCTGGTTGTAAAATATCACCGTGCCGTCGCTCACCGTGATGCGCTTGATATCGGGCGCGTCCTGATCCGCCGCGCCCGAGGACGAGGCCTGCTTGGCGGAGGCGGGCCTCGCCGCCGTCCGCCGTTCGCGCAGCAGCGGCACGTTGAGCACCGGGCGGTCGATCGAGAGTTCGGTGATCTCGGGGTGACCGGACCATACGCTGCCAAGCGTCACATCGGCCTGGATGCTGCCGACGGTCAGGCGATTGCTGGTGTCGCGGTCTTTCGGTCCCTCCAGCGTGACGTCGTTGATGGTTACGTTCGGCGACGGCCACAGGCCGATTTTGGTCGAGCCAGCGATGGTCAGCCGGTACCCGGTTTCGCGCTCGACCCGCTCCTGGATCGCCGAGATCAGAAAGCCCGAGGGGATTCCGATGATCAGGAGCAGCGCCGCGATAACGATGATGGCAGCAATAGTGCCGCCTGCGATTTTCAGGGCTTTCATGTCGATCTTCCAGACCCGGCGTCGGATTATGGCCCTCACCGCCACCCGGCGGGGCCCCTTTTTTCAAGCTTATCCCGGAAAGGGAAGGTGGCTCAAAGCCTGCAAAAATAATCCGCAGGTGGTGCAACGATATGTGACTTATGACACACTTCGCCCCGGGAATCCCTTTCAGCTATTGGGGCGGGTGTTCGAGGGAATCGCAATGAGCAAACAGGCGGAATTTGCGGTTATTTTGAAGATGAATCCGATGTTCGCGGATCTTGGTGCGGACGAATTGCAGCGGATTTCAGCGCTTTGCCATACCCAGCACCTCGATGCCGGCGAGATGCTGTTTCAGAAGGGCGACTCCGGCGACGCCCTGTTCGGGGTCCGCCGCGGCCAGATCAGGATCGAGACCGGCGCCTCCGACGGCAGCCGGCTGACCTTGAATTTCCTTGGACCCGGCGATCTGTTCGGCGAGGTCGCCGTGCTCGATGGCCAGAGCCGCACGGCGGATGCGGCCGCGGGCGAGCCGACCGAATTGTTCGTGCTCCGGCGCGAGGATTTCTTAAGCTTTTTGGAGCGCGAGCCGCGCGTCGCCGTCAAGCTGATCATGCTCTTGTGCCAGCGCATTCGCTGGATGAGCGAGCGCATGGAGGAATCGGTACTGCAGCCGCTGCCGGTTCGCCTGGCGCGAAGGCTTTGCGCGCTGGCATCCGATTTCGGCTCCGAGGTGCACATTTCGCAAGAGCAATTGGGCGTATTCGTCGGCGCCGCGCGCGAGAGCGTCAACCGCCAGCTTCAGCAATGGCGCAAGGAAGGTATTCTGGACCTGCAGCGGGGGCGCATCCTCTTGCAAAACATGACCAAGCTGACGGCCGTGGCCCGCAACGAATAGCGACGGCGTGCCGAGGCTACCGGCCTCACTCCGCCGCAGGCGAATGCACGATGGCCGGCGGCGGTTGGCGCTCCCGGCCGTGTTCGGCCGCCGCTGCGTGCTCGCCGCCATCGGTTGACGCCAAGAGTTTCTTGCCAAAGCGCCAGGTCAGCGCGCCGATATCGTCCATCATCATGAACATCGCCGGAACGAAAACCAGCGACAGGATGGTCGAGAACACGAGGCCGCCGATCACGGCAAGCGCCATCGGCGAGCGGAATTCGCCGCCGGCGCCGAACGCCAGCGCCGAGGGCATCATGCCGGCGGCCATGGCGACCGTGGTCATGACGATGGGACGAGCGCGCTTCATTCCGGCGTCGATGATCGCCTCGTGGCGCGGCTTGCCTTCGCGAATCGATTCCACCGCGAATTCCACCAGCATGATCGCATTCTTGGTCACGATGCCCATCAGCATCAGGATGCCGATCCACACCGGCGTCGTCAGCTGCTTGCCCGTCACCAGCAGCGCTGCGATCGCGCCGCCGATCGAGAGCGGCAGCGAGAACAGGATGGTGATCGGCTGCAGGAAGGTGCCGAACAGCAGGACCAGCACCGCATAGACCATCATCAGGCCGGCGGTGATGGCGGTGGCAAAGCCCGACGACAATTCGTTCAGGCTTTCGGCGTCACCTGAGGGATTCACCGATACGCCCTTAGGCAGGGTCTTCATGACCGGAAGTTCATTGATCTTCTTGGTGGCATCGCCGAGCGCGGCGGTGCCGACGAGGTCAGCCGCCACGGTCGCCTGCCGTTCGCGGTCATAGCGGTTGATGCTGGTCGGGCCCTGGTCGAGCTTGATGTCGGCAACGACCGACAGCGGCACGCCGCCGCGGCCGCCGCCAAGCGGCACCCGCAACTGCTCGAGAACCTGGAAGTCGCCGCGCGCGCTGTCCTCGAGCTGGACTCGGATCGGCACTTGGCGGTCGCCGGCGTCGAATTTGGCAAGCGCCGGTCCGACGTCACCGATGGTGGCGACGCGAATGGTTTCCGACAGGCTTTCGGTGGAGACGCCGAGCCGCGCGGCAAGGTCGGCCCGCGGCCGAATACGAAGCTCCGGCCGGTCGAGCGAGGTTTCGGAGATCACATTGGCGATCAGCGGAATCCGCTTCATCTGGTTGCCGAGCTCGCTGGCGACGTTGCTGACGATATTGCTGTCGACGCCGGTGACGACGAGCGAGATCGCGCGCAGGCCGTTCTCGTCGAGGAACCAGAACCGGATATCGGGAACGTTCTCGAGCTCCCGGCCGATCTCAAGCTCGAGCTCCCGCTGGGTGATCTTGCGTTCGGTCTTCGGCGTGTAGTTGATGATCAGCGCGGCACGGCGCACCTCGAACGTCCCCGGTGGCACCCGTCCACCATCGACGAACACGCTTCTGACCTCGGGGCGTTTGCGCAGGCGCGCGACGATTTCCTCGGTGACCTTCTCGGTATAGGCGAGTTGCGAGCCGGGCGGCAATTCCATCGCCAGAAGCGAGCGCGCGGTGTCCTGCGCCGGCAGGAAGCCTTGCGGCAACAGCGTGATGCTCCAGATCGAGGCGGCGAAGATGCCAAAGCCGATCAGCACCGTGATCAGGTAATGCCTCACCGACCAGGTCACCAGTCGGGTATAGGCTTGCAGCACGCGGCCCGGCGGCGGGTCGTCATGCGCATGGTCTTTCAGGAAATAGGCGGCCAGCA
>DATGGY010000139.1:0-12191 GCA_035308285.1 Bradyrhizobium sp.
CCAAGAAACTCGAAAATGGCGACGACTATTTGAAGGTCAATCCCAAGGGCCAGGTCCCGGCGCTGGCCCTCGACAGCGGCGAACTCGTGACCGAGGGCCCTGTCATCGTGCAGATGCTTGCCGACAAGGCTCCGGCCAAGAACCTGGCGCCTCCCCGCGACAGCGCCGAACGCTACAAACTGCAGGAATGGCTCAACTACATTACCGCGGAGTTGCACAGGAACATCGGTCCACTGTTCAGTCCGGCACTTTCCGACGACGCCAAGGCCTTTTTCAAGGACCGGGCAACTGGAAAGTTCAAATATCTCGACGGCCAGCTCGCCGGCCGCGACTACCTGATGGGCAAGCAGTTCACGGTCGCCGACGCCTACCTGTTTGTGATGCTGTCATGGGCCGATCTGATGAAGTTCGATCTTTCGGGCCTGTCGAACCTGATGGCCTACAAGGGGCGCGGCGCGGCGCGGCCGAAGGTCCGGGAGGCCCTGACCAAGGAAGGCCTGACCAAGGCAGCGTGATAACCGCGCGGAAATTCGCGTTGACTGGAAACAAGAAGCCCCGACGACGTCGGGGCTTTTTTTGCGCGCGAGATGCCGATCCGGCCGATCATGAGGCGCGACGGCAGCGGACGGTCTCACTTTTGATTGCTGCCGATATAGGCTGTCCAGGCGGCTTCCGCCAAAATCTGCGACGGCTTTTCCCGGCAAACCGCTTCAACGGCGGCAATGATGGCGACGCCATTCGTTTTCGATTGGTCTTGCTGGCTTGACGCCGCGACATAATTCAAGCCGCTCCAAAAGCCGTAAATCCAGACCGTTCCCTCCAGTTTGCGATCCCGGCTGGAAAGCCAATAGGAACAGGGCCGACTGCCAATGCCGGCCACATCGACCGACACCTCTTCCGCATGCGCGGCGCTGGCGGTGACAGCGAGAGCTGTCAACAGAATGATGGCTCGGTTCATTGCATCGTCTTATTATTTCCAAGCCTTGTGACAGGGCCCTACGCTGCCGCCTGCTTCTTCGGCGGGAAGCGGCCGTAAAAGGTCTCGCCCTTTGCCGCCATCTCGATCAGGAGTTTCGGCGGCGCAAAGCGCGAGCCGTATTTGGACTCCAGCTTGCGGCAGAGCTCGACGAACTTCTTCGTCCCCATGAAATCGATGTAGGACAGCGTGCCGCCGGTGAACGGCGCGAATCCGAAGCCGAGGATCGAGCCGACATCGGCCTCGCGCGGGTCGGTGATGACGTGGTCCTCCACGGTGCGCGCGGCTTCCACCGCCTGCACGACGAGAAAGCGCTGCTTCAACTCCTCGACATCCAGCGTGTCGGGATCGAGATGTTTCGGCTGCAGGCCGCTCAAGGCCGCCCACAGGCTCTTCTGGCCCTTACCCTTCTCGGGATAGTCATAGAAGCCCTTGCCGTTCTTGCGGCCGAAGCGGCCCTGCTTTTCGACCATCTCGACCAGGAGTTTCTTCTGGCTCTGATCGATGGCATTGGCGCCGAGGTCGGCTTCCGTTGCCTTCATGATCCTGAGCACGAGATCGAGCGCCACCTCGTCGGACAATGACAACGGCCCGACCGGCATGCCCGCCATCTTGGCGGTGTTCTCGATCATCGCCGGCGGCACGCCCTCCATCAGCATTTCCAGACCTTCGGCGGTGAAGCGCAGCACGCAGCGGTTGGCGAAGAAGCCGCGGGAATCGTTGACCACAATCGGCGTCTTGCCGATCGCGCGGACATAGTCGAGCGCGGTCGCGAGCGCAACGTCGCCGGTGTTCTTGCCGACGATGATTTCCACCAGCATCATCTTCTCGACCGGCGAGAAGAAATGGATACCGATGAACTTGCCCTGGTCCTTGAATTCCTCGGCCAGCGAATTGATCGGCAGCGTCGAGGTATTGGAGGCAAAGATCGCATCGCTCTTCAGCAGCGGCTGCGCCTTGGCGTAAGTCTCGGCCTTGACCTTGCGATCCTCGAACACGGCCTCGATGATCAGGTCGCAATCCTTTAAAGCGCCGTAGTCGGCGGTGGCGGAAATGCGCGACAGGATGGCGTCGCGATCGGCCTCCTTGGCGCGGCCCTTGGCGATCAGATCGTCGATGACCGATTTCGCGTGGCCCTTGCCCTTGTCGGCGCTCTCCTGGTCGCGGTCGATCAGCACCACGTCGATGCCGGCGCGCGCCGAGACGTAACCGACGCTGGCGCCCATGAAGCCCGCGCCGATCACGGCGAGCTTCTTGACCTTGGTCGGCGGCACGTTTTGCGGACGCCGCGCGCCCTTATTCAGTTCCTGCATCGACAGGAACAGGCTGCGGATCATCGCGGCGGCTTCCTTGCTGCGCAGGACCTGGGTGAAGTAACGCGACTCCACGCGAAGCGCGGCATCGATCGGCAGTTGCAATCCTTCATACACGCACTGCATGATCGCGCGCGCCGCGGGGTAATTGTCGAAGGTCTCGCGGCGGAAAATCGCATTGCCGGCCGGGAACATCATCATGCCGCCCTTGGAATAAACCGGGCCGCCCGGCAGCTTGAATGCCTTGTCATCCCAGGGTGCTGCGGCCTTGCCGCCGCCCTTGATCCAGTCCTTGGCCGCCTTGATAAGGTCGCCCGCCGGCACCACGGCATCGATCAGCTTCAGCGCCTTGGCCTTGTCGAGATTGACCGCCTCGCCCTTGAGCAACAATTGCATCGCATCCTGCGGCGGCACGATGCGCGGCACGCGCTGGGTACCGCCGGCGCCGGGGAACAGCCCGACCTTGACTTCGGGCAGCCCGAGACGGGTCTTCGGATTTTGCGCGGCGACGCGATAATGACACGACAGCGTGAGTTCGAACGCGCCGCCGAGCGCCAGGCCGTTGATCGCGGCCACCCACGGTTTGCCGCTGGTTTCGATGGCGCGAAATACCAGCGAGGATTTTCGGCTCTCGTCGAACAGCATCTGGTTGGCCGCGACCTCGCCCTTGGCCTTGAGCAGGTCGCTGTATCTGCGGTTCATGCCCTCCAGCATCGAAAGGTCGGCACCGGCCGAGAACGCCTCCTTGCCCGAGGTGACGACCACGCCCTTGACGGCCGCATCGGCGGAAGTCTGTTTCACGATCTCTTCAAGCTCGGTAATCGTGGTCTCATCGAGCACGTTCATCGAACGGCCGGGAATGTCCCATGTCACCAGCGCGATGCCGTCAGCGTCGGTCTCAACCTTGAAATTCTTGAAGGCCATTTTGTCGCTCCCTCGATGCCGACTGCCGGAAGGCGCGGCGGTTGTGTCTCTCGGTCGTAGGGTGGGTTAGCGAAGCGTAACCCACCATTCCCGCTAACGCCGATATCGGTGGGTTACGCCTTCGGCTAATAACCCACCCTACGGCTCGGCGGCCTAAACTCTTTCGATAATCGTAGCGGTGCCCATGCCGCCGCCGATGCACAGCGTGACCAGCGCGGTCGATTTGTTGCTGCGCTCGAGTTCGTCGAGCACGGTGCCGAGGATCATCGCTCCCGTCGCCAAGCGGATGGCCGAGCGCGATCGCGCCGCCATTGACGTTGATCTTGGCCGTGTCGATGTCGAAGGCCTGGATGTAGCGCAGCACCACCGAGGCGAAGGCCTCGTTTAACTCGAACAGATCGATGTCGGATTTCTTCATCCCCGAACGTTCGAACAGCTTTTCGGTCACATCCACCGGGCCGGTCAGCATCATCGCCGGCTCCGAACCGATATTGGCAAAAGCGCGGATTTTTGCCCGCGGCTTTAGGCCGTGCTTCTTGCCCGCCTCTTTACTACCGAGCAGAACCGCGCCCGCACCGTCGACGATTCCGGACGAGTTTCCGGCATGATGAACGTAATTGATGCGCTCGATTTCCGGATGCGACTGGATCGCCACCGCATCGAAGCCGCCCATCTGCGCCATTCCCACGAACGACGGTTGAAGCGATGCCAGCGACTGCATCGTGGTCGAGGGCCGCATGTGCTCGTCCTTGGCCAGAATCGTGAGGCCGTTGACGTCCTTCACCGCGATCACCGAATTGTTGAAGCGACCCTCGTCCCAGGCTTTGGCCGCGCGCTGCTGGCTCTGCACCGCATAGGCGTCGACGTCGTCGCGCGAAAAGCCGTACTTGGTCGCGATCAGGTCGGCCGAGACGCCTTGCGGCATGAAATAGGCAGGAACGGCGATCGAGGGGTCCATCGGCCAGGCGCCGCCGGAAGCGCCGATGCCAACCCGGCTCATCGACTCCGCGCCGCCGCCGATCGTGAGTTCATGCTGCCCGCTCATGATCTGGGCCGCGGCAAAATTTACGGCATCAAGGCCGGAGGCACAGAAACGGCTGATTTGCACTCCGGGAACGGAGTCACCGAGCCCCGCCTTCAGCGCGGCAAAACGCGCGATATCGGAGCCGGCCTCGCCCACCGGATCGACCACGCCGAGCACCACGTCATCGACGACATCCTCGGCGAGATGGTTGCGCTCCTTCAGGGCTTTCAGCGGCGCGGTGGCCAGCGCCAGCGCGGTTACCTCGTGCAACGCGCCATCGGCCTTGCCGCGGCCGCGCGGCGTGCGAACGTGATCGTAGATATATGCCTCTGGCATGACGCCCTCCCGGGATGATGATCGTAATATAATCGCGGATTGAACCGACCGGCGAAAAAACAGCTCCGCTTCTAGAACGCTTCCGCCGCCAGTTCCATGGTGGTCGCGCTTCCGGTCTGGATGCGCGCAAGATGAAGTGCGGTTTCCGGCAGCATCCGCTCCATGAAGAAGCGACCTGTCACCAGCTTGGTCATCAGATAGGGCGTCGAGCCGCCCCCCGCAATCTTGTCATGGGCGACTTTCGCTATCTTGGCCCACATGTAGCCGAGCGTAACGAAGCCGAACAAATGCAGGTAGTCGGTCGCGGCGGCCCCCGCGTTGTCCGGCTTCATCATCGCATTCTGCATCAGCCAGGTCGTGGCCTGCTGCAGATGGCCGAGCGCGGTGGAAAGTGGCGTCACAAAGGGCTTCATGGCTTCCGCGGCGCCATGCTCCTTGGCGAAGGAAGCGACCTCGTTGAAGAAGGACATCACGGCGCGGCCGCCGTCGCGCGGCAGTTTGCGCCCGACGAGATCGAGTGCCTGAATACCGTTGGCGCCCTCATAGATCATGGCGATGCGCGAATCGCGCACAAACTGTTCCATGCCCTGTTCGGCGATATAGCCGTGGCCGCCGTAGACCTGCTGCGCCTGTACCGCGTTGGCGAAGCCCACCTCGGTGAGAAAGCCTTTCATGACCGGGGTCATCAGGCCCATGTGATCGTCCGCCTCCTGACGGTCCTTGGGGTCGCTGGAGCGGTGGGCGACGTCGCTCTTGAGCGCGGTCCAAACCACCATGGCGCGCGCCGCTTCATTGAAGGCGCGGATGGTGAGCAGCGTGCGGCGCACGTCGGGATGCACGATGATCGGATCGGCCGGCTTGTCCGGCGCCTTCGCGCCCGACAGCGCGCGGCCCTGCAACCGGTCGCGGGCATAGGCGGCCGCATTCTGGTAGGCGACCTCGGACTGCGCCAGCCCCTGGACCGCCACGCCAAGCCGCGCCTCGTTCATCATCACGAACATGCCCTGCATGCCCTTGTTTTCCTCGCCGATCAGCCAGCCGGTGGCGCCGTCATAGTTCATGACGCAGGTCGAATTGCCGTGAATGCCCATCTTGTGTTCGATCGAACCGCAGGTCACGCCGTTGCGGGCCCCCAGCGATCCATCGGCATTGACCAGGACCTTCGGCACCACGAACAGCGACACGCCCTTGATGCCGCTGGGCGCGCCCTCGATCCGCGCCAGCACCAGATGAATGATGTTCTCGGCAAGATCGTGCTCGCCTGCCGAAATGAAAATCTTGGTTCCGGTAATCTTGTAGCTGCCGTCTGCTTGCTTGACGGCCTTGGTGCGCAACAGGCCGAGATCGGTGCCGCATTGCGGCTCGGTGAGGTTCATGGTGCCGGTCCATTCGCCGGCCACCATCTTCGGCACGAACATCTGCTTCTGTTCGGGCCTGCCATGCACGATCAGCGCGGCGGTCGCGCCCATGGTCAGGCCGCCATACATCGCAAACGCCATATTGGATGCACTCAGGAATTCGGTGACGGTCTGACTTAGCGTGACCGGCAGCCCCTGCCCGCCATATTCCGTCGGCGCCGAAAGGCCGAGCCAGCCGCCCTCGGCGACCTGTTTGAACGCTTCTTTGAACCCCTTCGGTGTGGTGACGCGGCCGTCGTCATGGCGCGTGCAGCCTTCGAGATCACCGACCCGGTTGAGCGGCTGCAGCACTTCCTCGCTGAGCTTGGCGGCCTCCTCCAGGATCGCCGCCCGCACATCGGCGGAGGCATCGCTAAACCCCGGCAAATTGTCGTAGCGGTCGATTTGAAACACGTCGTTGAGCAGGAAATTCACATCTTCCAGGGGGGCTTTGTAGATTGGCATGGTGTTCCTTTCGGGCCGCGTGCGTTTAAGGGAAATTCCGCAGCGCAGCAATCGCCGGATTTCAGACGGGGACCTCAAAATCAGTTCGAAGGGCACAACGGTAGCCCGGGCGGCATCGCGATCCGCCGACCGCCGGCCCAAGAAGGTCAAGCCACCCTCATGGAACAACTTTCGGCGCGAGCCGCCCGATTCCTTAACGGGTTATTTACCGTAACACGAAAAAGTCGAAGCCAGAGGCAGACGGCCCGCGCGATTTTCGATTGTCTCCGATGAGGGACGCGCGGGGAGGCTGAAGGCGCAGGCAGCGCGCCGGATTCGGAACCGGACCAGACCATGAATTCGCGCGTATCGTGGAGTAATGACGGCATCGATCCTTCCGTCCGGGAAAGGGCCGAGGCCGCCGCTCGCCGCGCCGGGATGTCGTTGAACGACTGGCTCGCTTCTAGCGTCGGCGATACCGCCCCGCCAAGCTTCCGTCCCCCTTACGATTCCAGGCCGGCGATACCCAGCCAGGAAAGCCGCGACGTCGACGACATCCACGAGAGGCTGGATGCGATCGCGCGGCAGATCGACCAGATTTCGCAAGCAAAACTACGCAACGACGCTCCGCGTGGCGAAGCCCCCCGCAGCGAGCCCGCCGTTGCGCGGCAACTGAACGATGCCATCGCGCGCCTTGACGCGCGTCTTTCGCAGATTTCGAACCCAGCTCCTTTCCGCCAGCCAGCGATGCAGGACCGGCAGCACCAGGCCGAAATGGCAGAGCGCGCGGCCTCCCAGACCTATCGCCCGTCGCCTCCGCTCAGCCCGGCCTCGCTGGATTTTGCGATCGCCGAAATTGCCGCGCGCCAGAATGAACTCGACAACGTGCCGCCCCGGCCGATGTCGCCGCGCAACTCCCCGCCGATCGCTCCACCGGCGCCGCCTGCGGGCCCGGATTTTTCGTCGCTGGAGCGTCATCTGCTCAAGATCACGAGCCAGATCGAGGCCCTGAAACGCCCCGATCACATCGATCAGTCGATCGCGGCCTTCCGCAGCGAGCTTGCGGAAATCCGCCACGCCATCACCGAGGCGATGCCGCGCCGGGCGATCGAATCGATCGAGAACGAGATCCGCTCGCTGGCGCGCCGCATCGACGATACCCGCCAGAGCGGCATCGACGGCCAGGCGCTTGCCGGCATCGAGCGCACGCTGGGCGAAATCCGAGGCGTATTGCGCACGCTGACGCCCGCCGAGCAACTGGCCGGCTATGACGAGGCGATCCGCAATCTCGGCGCCAAACTCGATCAGATTCTGCGCGCCAATGACGACCCGTCCACGATCCACCAGCTCGAGGACGCGATCGCGGCGCTGCGCGCCATCGTCTCCAATGTCGCGTCCAACGATGCGCTGGCGCGGCTCAGCGACGACGTGCATATGCTGTCAGCCAAGGTCGATCAGCTTGCGCGCTCCGACAACCAAGCCGGTTCATTGGCGGCCCTCGAACAGCGCATCGCGGCGCTGACTTCCTCGCTGGAGAACCGCGAGCCGCGGCCGGCGGCGCCGGAAGGCTCCGAATTCATCGAGAATGCTCTGCGCGCCCTGTCCGATCGCCTCGACCGCATGCCGGTCGGCAACGACAACGCGGCAGCCTTCGCCCATCTCGAACAGCGCGTCACCTATCTGCTCGAACGGCTGGAGGCCTCCGCCGATCAACGCGGTGGCAATCTGGGACGGGTGGAGGAAGGGTTGCAGGATATCCTGCACCATCTCGAACGCCAGCATGCCAACCTCGCGGCCTTCGCCGCCGATGCGAGGAGCGAGCCTTCCGCCTCGGACGGCGGGCTGGCCGATATCGTCAAGCGCGAATTGTCAGACCTCCGTTTCAGTCAGGCGGAAACCGACCGCCACACGCAGGATTCGCTCGAAGCCGTTCACAACACGCTTGGCCATGTGGTCGATCGCTTGGCGATGATCGAAGGCGACCTGCGCACTGTCCACGTGCAACCCCCCGTCCAGCAGGCCGAAGCGCCGGCTGCACCCGTTTACGAAGCGCCGCCGGCACCGGTTTACGAAACTCCGCCGGCGCCTATGGAATCTTCCCATCCCGCACCTGCGGAATCGACCTATGTTCCGCCTCCGCTGCCCCCTTATGACGAGCCGCCGGCCTTGCCGCGCGTCGCGATGGCGCCGCAGCCGAAACCCGAACTGCCAAATCCCGCCGCGATGCAGGAGCATTTCGACGCCGCCCCGCGCGAATTCCATTCGGTGTCAACCGCGACACTACAAGCTGCCGCAGCACCAAGGGCCATCAGCGAAATTCTCGAGCCGCCCGCTGCGCCACCGCGCATCGCGCCGGAGCCGGAGCTGCCACCCGATCACCCGCTCGAACCGGGAACGCGGCCTTCGGGGCGAATGGCTTCGCCGTCGGAGCGCATCGCCGCGTCCGAGAACGCGATCAGTGAAATTCCGGCGGCCGGCCGCGAGCCTGTCAGCACGTCGAGTTTCATCGCCGCCGCGCGCCGCGCGGCCCAGGCGGCAGCGGCCGCGCCGCCGCCCGATAAAGCAGGCCGTCCGAAGGCGGGGGCCGGCGGTCAGGCCAAGGAGCAATCGACCATCACCTCCAAAATCCGTTCGCTGCTCGTCGGCGCGAGCGTGGTCGTCATCGTGCTTGGCAGTTTCAAGATGGCGATGACGCTGCTCGACACCGGCGGCCCGCCGCAAGCGCCGGCGATGGAAAATTCCGGCGAAGCGCAATCCTCCGCCCGCCCTTCCGCCGATGACGACGCCAACCCGGCCATGTCGCCCCAGGTGACGCCCTCGACGACGTCGCCGACCCCGATCGGAAAGCAATCGTTCAACGGCGTTGCGCCCGACAATTCGGACAGCACTGCTTCGGTGGCGATCCCGCAGAACCCGGTTGCCCCGCCGGTCTCGTTCGCAAATGACATGACCGGCTCCATTCCGACGCGGCAGGCGGCGCCGGGCCATGGCAAACTTGCCCTGATCCCGATTCCGCCGACCGAGCGATTGCCCGATGCCATCGGCGGACCGGGGCTGCGCGCCGCCGCCCTCAAGGGCGATGCTGCCGCGGCGTTTGAGGTCGGCGTGCGTTTCGCCGAGGGCAAAGGCGTCGCTGCGAATTTCGACGACGCCGCAAAGTGGCTTGACCGCGCGGCGCAGGCCGGCGCGGTGCCCGCGATCTTCAGGCTCGGGACCCTGTATGAAAAGGGCCTCGGCGTGACTAAGGACGTCGACATCGCCCGCCGCTATTACATGCAGGCCGCCGATCGCGGCAACGCCAAGGCGATGCATAATCTTGCCGTGCTCGACGCCGACGGCGGCAGCAAGGGCGCCAATTACAAGAGCGCGGTACAATGGTTCCGCAAGGCTGCAGACCGCGGCGTCGCCGACAGCCAGTACAATCTCGGCATCCTCTATGCCCGCGGCATCGGCGTCGAACAGAACCTCGCCGAATCCTTCAAATGGTTCAGCCTGGCCGCGGCGCAGGGCGATGTGGACGCAGGTCGCAAACGCGACGACGTCGCCAAGCGGCTCGATCCGCAGTCGCTGGCCGCCGCACAGCTCGCGATCCAGACCTTTACGCCAGAACCCCAGCCCGACGACGCCGTCAATGTGGCGGGCCCCGCCGGCGGCTGGGATCCAGCACCATCCGCTGCCGCAAAGCCCGTCAAGCCGGTTGCGAGCAAGCGGACCGCCTTCGCGCACTGATCCCGCACCAACAAGCGGCATATACCCCGACGATGAAGGCGTGTAGATAGGACGGCCCGCGCGGCTTTTGCGCCAAGAGGATCGCTTTGCCGATCGATGATCGTCAGGACGAGGGAAGTCAATTCCGCCAGTCGCCGACCGGGCCTTGGGTGGCGCCGCCTCGCGCGCCCGTCAGCCAGCCCCGGCCCCAACCTCAAACCGCCCCGCGTTACGCCGCGGCAAGACGGCGGCGTCCGATCTGGTCGGTGGTCCTTTTTGCGCTCCTGATCGCCGGCGTCGGCATCCGCGCCTACCGCGATCTCTCGCGGCCCGAGGCGTGGGCCTATTGGAAGGAGTCCTATTTCTCCCCGAGCATGACCTCCTCGCTGATCGCGAATGCCGACCTTGACGGTTCTGGCCGCACCCGCGCCGCGCTGGCGATCAGCGGCAAGATTGGCGCCGCGACCGCGGGCTGGTTGCGCGGAAAGCTCGACGAAGCTCATCTGACGCCGGGCGACGCCGTCTTGTTGTCCTCTCCCGGCGGCGATCTGGGCCAGGCCATCATCATGGGCGAAATCATCCGATCGCGCGGGCTTGCAACCGCGGTCGGCGTTGCCGATGCGTCGGGCCGCGTCGGGCGATCGTTTTGTGCCAGCGCCTGCGTACTCGTCTACGCGGGCGGCAAGCCCCGCTACGGCATCGAGGGCTCGGCGCTCGGCGTCCACCGATTTGTGACGCTCTCGCCGGTCCAGGACCCCGTCGCCGACACCCAGCGGACCGCCGGGATAGTCCTGCACTATATGAACAAGATGGGCGTATCCTCCGCCGTCGTGGAGGCCATGTCCGAGACCCGCGACATCCGCTGGCTCGGCCAAAGGGAAGCCATTGCAATGAATCTCGTTACCGATCCCGTCGGGAAACCATAAGCCCGTCACCCGTTAATCCTTATTTTTCACCACAAGAAAAAATGCACGGCGCAAACCGCCAAAAAAGCGGCCTGCGGCGGAATCTTTAGTCCCTCCCATCGGCGATTTCGGCTATGCAGAGGCGCGGCAGTTGATCCGCACTCCCAAAGAAACCTTGCCGTGAGCGGTTTCGGCCAGCCTCAGGGCTCATTTTCCGAAGCGACGCGCGTGCAACTCTATCTCCCGATCGCGGATATTCCGGTCAATGTCTTCCTCATCCTGGCGATGGGTGCGGCGGTCGGATTCGTGTCGGGGATGTTCGGCATCGGCGGCGGATTTCTGATGACGCCGCTGTTGATCTTCATCGGCATTGCGCCCGCGGTCGCGGTGGCTTCCGTCGCCAGCCACATCGCGGCCTCGTCGTTTTCGGGAGCGATCGCCTATTGGCGCCGCCGCGCCATCGACCCGGCACTGGCGCTGGTATTGCTCAGCGGCGGCACCATCGGCACGGCGGTCGGCGTGTGGACCTTCACGCTGCTGCGCTCGCTCGGTCAGCTCGATCTCATGATCGCACTTTCCTACGTTGTGCTGCTCTCTACCGTGGGCGGGCTGATGTTCTGGGAGGGCTTGCGTTCGATCATGCGCGTGCGGCGCGGCGTCGCAATTCCGCTGCGCCGCTCCGGCAGCCACGGCTGGATCCACGGCCTGCCGCTGAAGATGCGCTTCAAGCGCTCCAAGATCTATCTGTCGGTCATCCCGGTCGTCACCGTCGGTATGCTGATCGGATTTATCGGCGCGGTGATGGGCATCGGCGGCGGCTTCATCCTGATCCCGATCATGATCTACCTGTTGCGGGTGCCGACCTCCACCGTGATCGGCACCTCGATGGTGCTCACCCTCGTCACCATGACGTTCGCTACCCTGCTGCACGCGGTCACCAACCATCTGGTCGACGCGGTGCTGGCGCTGATCCTGATGGTGGGCGGGGTGACCGGCGCGCAGTTCGGCGCTCGCGCCGGTCAACGGATTCGCGGCGAACATTTGCGGCTGTTGCTCGGGCTTCTGATTTTGGCGGTCGGGATCCGATTTGCGATCGAGCTCGTGATCCGCCCCGACGATCTCTTCACCATCCGGGAAACCGGAGGCACCGGATGATGGGACGCC
>DATGGY010000140.1:0-32009 GCA_035308285.1 Bradyrhizobium sp.
CTCAACAGCGGTCAGGGCGGCTTCGAGGGCAATGGCGGGGAGCGCTTCTCCTCACGTCGTCGCCGCCGGCCGCATGGCCCGCGTCCGGAGGGCATGGCTACGGCGCCTACCGCGCCGGGTGATGATTTCACTCCGGGCAACGAGTAGCTGCCGGCGCGCTTCTTGCGCGAGCCGAGCGACGTCTAAAGCGCGATGAGATTGGTTGAATCGTCATCGCGCTTTGGGTCTTTGACTGAGCATGATCTTTTCGGAAAACCGCTACACACTTTTCCGGATCAAGCTTTAGATATCATCCCGCTGAAATGATGACGGCACCAGAACCGGCGGCAAGGCCGGGATGAGGCGCGTGCGTTCGCGATGCGCAGGGATCGCGCGATAGACCTGCTTTGTCGCCTCCACGATGTGGATACCGGCAAACGGCAGCGACAGCGCTGCGCCGATCCGTTCCCATGCCACAGCCGAACGAAGGAACCAGCCCGTCGTGACCGGCGGCATAAAAAGGGCCTCGCACCAGCCGATCGGCGTGAACCACGTCTGCCGCAACAACTGAGTGATTTGCGAGCGTGAGTAGGGCCGGCCGTGACCGAACGGCGTGTTGTCGGTGCGGGTCCATACGCCGCGCCGGTTCGGAATGATCGCCATCATCCGGCCCGAAGGCGCGAGCACGCGCCATACCTCGCGCAGCAGCCCTTCCGGATCATCGGATATTTCCAGCGCATGCACCAACAGGATGCGATCGACCGCCGCATCGGGAAGCGGCATCGAAAACTCATCGACCAGGGCAGCGAGCGTTGGTCGCGCCGTCGGCCATTTCAGCACGCCCTGGGCCGCGGGCATGAAGGCGATGCAGCGTTCGGAGTTATCGCGAAACAAACCGAGATAGGGTGTCGGGTAGCCGATGCCCAGCACGCGCTGTCCTTCGGCGTCGGGCCAGCGCGCATGAATGCCGCGATTGATCAACCGCCGCGCCACGATGCCGAGGCGTTGCGAGTAGAAATCTCTCAGGTCTATTACGTCGATGGTCATGAACCTCAATCTTATCACGGCGTATGGCCGGATTGCGCCCCTAATCGCGCATTGCTCATTCGCCGTTAACGCCCTATTTCATGGTTTATAAATGCGCCAACGCCAGTGGCGGGATATGGAGATGTCATGGCTGCCGAAATTCGCCTGTTCCCCTGTCTGTCCGACAATTTCGGTTATCTGATTCACGATCCCGCGACCAAAGCAACCGCCTCGATCGACGCGCCAGAAGCTGGTCCGATCATCGGCGCCCTCGACCGGGAAGGCTGGACGCTCACCGACATTCTCATCACCCATCATCATCACGACCATGTCGGCGGCGTTGCCGAGCTGAAGCAAAAATACAAATGCCGCGTGGTTGCACCCCATGACAAGACCAGCAAAATCGCCAACGTCGACCTGCGCACTGGACAGGGCGAAGTAGTGAAGATCGGGAGCCTGCTCGCGCGGGTATTGGAGACCCCCGGCCACACGCTCGACCACATCAGCTATGTCTTCGATAATGAAAAGGCGCTGTTTGCCGCCGACACCTTGTTCTCGATCGGCTGCGGACGGGTATTCGAGGGCACCTATCCGATGATGTGGGATTCCTTGCTCAAGCTTCGAGCGCTGCCCGACGATTTCAAACTCTATTGCGGCCATGAATACACCGCCGCAAACGTCAAATTCGCATTGACCATCGAGCCCGACAATGCCGCGCTCAAGGCCCGCGCCGAGCAGGTGAAGCGGCTGCGGAGCGAGAACAAGCCCACGGTGCCGACGCTGCTTGGCGAGGAAAAGAAGGCCAACGTGTTTTTGCGCGCGGACGAGCCTGCCGTTGCCGCCAGTGTCCGGATGAAGGACCGCAGCGCGGCGGAAATTTTCGGCGAATTGCGCGAGCGCAAGAACAAATCTTGACGCGCCAGCATTCGACTTTGCGAATTTGGACTCGCGCCAAAATTGCCGGGAGCCGCCGGAGTGAACATTCATCGTTTCCGAAACAGGTCCTTCGCCGCGATCAGACCTCCACCCGCGATCAGCACGGCGGCGACGGCGATATTGACGCTCGCCTTGGCGAAGCCGGCCAGAATCAGAAACGAGGTCGAGAGCAAAGGCGTCGCGTAGGAAGCAGCTCCGAGCACGCGAATATCGCCGCGTTTCATCCCGACGTCCCAGGTGTAGAAGGCCGCGCCAACGGGCCCCACGCCGAGCGCAAGCACGGCGAGCCACTGCGCGATGGTTTCCGGCCACACGGTGTCTTCTATCAAGCAGTGGACGATGGCAGCCAGCAGCGCGGTAGCGAAGCAAAAGCCCGCGACCGCGTCGGTCGGCACCGATTTGAGCCGGCGCGACATCACCGAATAGGCGGCCCACACGAAGGCCGCGACAAAAGCCGCGAAAAGACCCGGGAGTTGACCCGGCGCAAAGCTGCCTATCGTGTTGCCGGCAAACAGCAGCACCGTGCCGGCAAGCCCCAGCAGCGCGCCGATGATGTGATGCGGCGCCAGCCGCTCTCCCGGCAACAGCGACGAAAACAGTACGATCAACAGTGGCCAGAGATAGTTCAAAAGGCCGGCTTCGGCGGGCGGTGCGAACCGCAGCGCGAGAAAATACAGCGCGTGATAGCCGAACAACCCGCCGACCCCGACGCTCCATGCCAGCGGCTCCTGCCGCAACGCGCGAATCGCACCGGGCCGCCCGATCCAGGTCAGGGATCCGACCAGAGCGCCGATCGCAAACGTCATCGCCGCCAGTTGAAAGGCCGGGATTTTGCCGGTCGCAACGGTGAGCACGGCCAATAGCGACCACATCAGGATTGCGGTCAGTCCGATCAGGGTCGCGGTACGGGGGGTCATAAGTCCGTCATTGCGAGCCAACCGGTCGCGCGAAATGCGCGCCCGATGATAAACTCCGCGAAGCAATCCATCGGTCTCATCTAGAAGCTACGGATTGCTTCGTCGCAAGTGCTCCTCGCAATTGACAGCAATAATCAAACCATATATTGCCCGCCATTGATCGAGAGCGTCGAGCCGGTAATGGCTCCCGCCTCGTCGGCGGCAAGAAACACCACGGCGCGGGCGATTTCTTCGGGCTCGCCCAAGCGGCCGACCGGAATCAGCGGCAGAATGTTCTTCTCCAGTTGGTCCTTCGGCACGGCCTGCACCATTTCGGTATTGATATAGCCCGGACAGATCGCATTCACGGTGATGCCGCCCTTCGCATTCTCCAGCGCGAGCGCCTTGGTAAAACCGATGTCGCCGGCCTTCGCCGCGGAATAGTTCACCTGGCCGAACTGGCCCTTCTGGCCGTTGATCGAGGAGATGTTGATGATGCGGCCAAACTTCCTGGCGCGCATGCCCTCGATCACCTGACGCGTCACGTTGAACAGCGAACCGAGATTGGTGTTGATCACCGCATTCCACTGCTCAAGCGTCATTTTGTGAAACGTGCCGTCGCGGGTGATACCGGCATTGTTGACGAGGATATCGACCGGGCCGAGGGCGGCCTCGACTTGTTTGACACCGCTGGCACAGGCATCGAACGAACTCACGTCCCATTTGTAGACTGGAATGGCGTTCTCGGCCTTGAACTTCTCGGCCGCCGCGTCGTTGCCGGCGTAGTTGGCGGCAACCTTGTAGCCGGCGCCCTTCAGCGCCTTGCTGATCGAAGCCCCAATGCCTCGCGTCCCCCCCGTCACCAATGCAACACGTGCCATGTCGAAAACCCTCCCTTTGCCTTTGAAAGACGTTTCTTATTTAGCTTCAAATAAAGCGAGCCATTTGACGAACATCAAGACAAAACGCCCGACACCCGAACGCGATCGGCAAAAGTGGCTGCCGGTTTTGCGTCCGATCGCGACCGAGAATAATAAAGGGCGCATGATCACAACGATCGTGCGCCCTCGGACGTTCCTGTTAACTTCTCACCGTGCAGTCGCGAGCTGGTCTTTTCATCGCTCAGCTCATGGAAATGCTGCCTGTTTAGTCGCGTGCAACGCACATCGCGATGCCCATGCCCCCGCCGATGCACAATGTGGCGAGGCCCTTCTTGGCGTCGCGCTTTTGCATTTCGTGCAACAATGTCACCAGCACGCGCGCGCCGGAGGCGCCGACAGGGTGGCCGATCGCAATCGCGCCGCCATTGACGTTGACCTTGGACGTATCCCAGCCGAGGTCCTTGTTGACCGCGCAGGCCTGCGCGGCGAAGGCTTCATTGGCCTCGATCAGGTCGAGATCGCCGATACTCCAGCCGGCCTTCTTCAACGCGGAGCGCGAGGCGGGAATGGGCCCGGTACCCATGATCTTCGGATCGACGCCGGCCTGACCCCATGACACGATCCGAGCCAGCACCTTCTTGCCCTCCTTGGCCGCCTGCTTGGCGGTCATCAGCACCACCGCGGCTGCGCCATCGTTGATGCCCGACGCGCTGCCGGCCGTGACGGTGCCGTCCTTCTCGAAGGCCGGCTTGAGCTTGGCCATCGCGTCCAGCGTTGCACCGTGACGCGGATACTCGTCGGTATCGACGACAACGTCGCCCTTGCGGGTCTTGACGGTGACGGGGACGATTTCGTCCTTGAATCTGCCAGCCTTTTGCGCCGCCTCGGCCTTGTTCTGCGAGGAAACGGCGAATTCGTCCTGCTGGGAACGCGTTATCTGATATTGCCGGGCGACGTTCTCGGCGGTGTTGCCCATGTGGTAGCCGTTGAACGCGTCCCACAGCCCGTCCTTGATCATGGTGTCGACCAGCTCAAGGCCGCCCATCTTGACGCCGCCGCGCAGGTACTGCGCATGCGGGGCCATGCTCATGGATTCCTGGCCGCCGGCAACGACGATCTCGGAATCCCCGTTGAGCAGCGCCTGATAACCCAGCGCCACGGTGCGCAGGCCAGAACCGCAAAGCTGATTGACGCCCCAGGCCGGGCTTTCCACCGGGATACCGGCGGCGATCGAAGCCTGGCGGGCCGGGTTCTGGCCCTGGGCCGCGGTCAGGATCTGGCCCATGATGACTTCGGAGACGCGGCCGGGCTCGACGCCAGCCCGCTCCAGCGCGGCCTTGATGGCGATAGCCCCGAGATCGTGAGCCGGCGTGGTGGCGAACGCACCGTTGAAACTTCCGACCGGGGTGCGGGCGGCGCTGACGATGACGACATCGTCTGACATGGACATCTCCTGAAGTTTGAGTTGTAGCGGCTTTTAAGCCTTGGATGGCGGGCGGCCGGATGGCGGGCCAGTCTCTCGCCTCATCCTGTTAACGTCGTTGAGGCATGTCAATTGGCCGGAGGGTGGAATCTCGCCGCGGTGCATTCAAAATGAAAGGCTTGGCACTTTCCTGAGCAGTGCCTATGCTTTGGAATTAACCGTGCCGCACAAATCGGTAGCCGAACCGCGTTGAAAATGCTTACCTTTGCTGCGATGCATTGCTCGTCAGCCCTTCGGCTAGCCCGTCGGGTTCCCGTCCTCGGTGTGCATATGTGAACCCATGGCGAAATCAGACCAACCTACCACGATCAAGAAATACGCAAATCGACGGCTCTATAATACCGGCACCAGCACCTATGTGACGCTCGAGGATCTCGCGGCGATGGTCAAAGAGGGCGAGGACTTCCTCGTCTACGACGCCAAGACCGGTGACGACATCACCCGTTCGGTGCTCGCGCAGATCATCTTCGAACAGGAAAACAAGGCCGGCCAGAATCTGTTGCCGACCACCTTCCTGCGCCAACTGATTCGCTTTTACGGCGACAGCATGCAGATGGTGGTGCCGAAATATCTCGAGCAATCCATCGACATGCTGACGCGCGAGCAGGAAAAATTCCGCAAGCAGCTCACCAACACGTTCAGCGGGACGCCCTTTGCTCCGCTCGAGGAACATGTCCGCCGCAACATGGAGCTGTTTCAGCAGACATTCTCGATGTTCAAGCCGTTCGTGCCACCCCGCATGGGAACGGCCGCGGCCGGCGAGCCCGAGAAAGTGCCTGAGCCTTCTCCCGACGATGACAACATCGACGATCTGCGCCGTCAGATGAAGGATATGCAGGATCGCCTCGATCGGATGTCGAAAGAGCCGAAGAAGGAAGAGTAGCCGCGAGCTTTCCGTCTATCGGAACATCTGCTTTCGGGCCAACGCGCGGCCACGCGGCCAGTTCTCAAAATAGAAGCAACCGCTCGCCGGTAAAGCGCGCCGTTTCGGTGCTGCCGGCGAAAGACCGCTTGCGTCGCTCTGAGGCCGCAGAATTGACCAAATGCGCCCAAAATTTTGACTGCAAAAGCCTTAGTCGCGATCTGAGATAGCAAACTGCATCGTCGGGCCGCAAAAAGGCTTGTGCCGCAGGCCACTGGGCTATCGGATTCGAATGGGCGCGATCGAGTTCGATCAAATTATGTTCCTTGTCATCGTTTGATTGTGGCTCGGTGCGGCACCCTCTTTGCATACAACAGACCGCTGGGTAGGCAGCTTTTTTGAACCAGGGAGGGAAGACATGTGCGCAGGTGACGACAAGAATTGTCCGGATTTCGAACTACATCACCGAAAGTTCAAGGAAACGCTCGATTCCGAACGCCGTTCGTTCTTGAGGTCGAGTTTCGCGGCTGCCGGGGGAGCTGCGGCGATGACCGCGGGCGGCATTTCGCTGGTGACGCCGCAGATGGCGGCTGCCGCCGAGAAGAACCAGCCCGCCAAGCGCTCCTATCACCATCTGCCCGCAAATGCCGACACCGTCCATTGGGGCTATTTCAGCAAGAAGCTGAAACCGCAGGTCGAAATCGATTCCGGCGATTTCATCACCATCGAAGCATTGACCCACCATGCCAATGACGATGCCGAACGCATGGTGAAAGGCGATCCTGGCCTCGAAAGCGTGTTCCTGTGGACCAAGGAAAAGAAGGGCGTGAACCGGCGCGGCGCCGGACCGATGGATGCCTCGCTGTTTGGGCGTGGCGCCGGCGAGGGCCTTGGCGTGCATATCTGCACCGGCCCGGTTTTTGTACGCGGCGCCCAGGAAGGCGATGTGATCGAACTGCGCATTATCGACGTCACACCCAGGCCTTGCGCCAATCCGAAATATCCCGGAAAGGCCTTCGGCAGCAACGCGGCGGCGTGGTGGGGCTTTCACTACAAGGATCTGCTTACCGAACCTAAGCCCCGCGAGGTGATTACCATCTACGAGGTCGACGCCACCGGCGAACGCAATTGGGCGAAAGCCGTCTACAATTTCCGATGGACCCCGCAGACCGACCCTTCCGGCGTCGTGCACAAGACCATCGACTATCCCGGCGTTCCGGTCGATCACTCCACGATCAAGGAGAACCACGGCATCCTGAAGAATGTGCGTATTCCGATACGTCCGCATTTCGGCGTCATCGGGCTTGCGCCCAAGGAAGCCGACATCGTCGATTCGATTCCACCGAGCTACACCGGCGGCAACATCGATAACTGGCGGATCGGCAAGGGCGCCACGATGTACTATCCAGTCGCGGTCGAAGGCGGCCTGATATCGGTTGGCGACTCGCACGCCTCGCAGGGAGATTCGGAGCTTTGCGGCACGGCGATCGAATGCTCGCTGAACGGCACCTTCCAGATCATCCTGCACAAGAAGGCCGATCTCGTCGGCAGCGCGCTTGAAGCTCTCGACTATCCAATGCTGGAAACCAAGGACGAATGGCTGGTCCACGGCTTCAGCTTCGCCAACTACCTGACCGAACTCGGCGACAAGGCGCAGTCGGACATCTATTCGAAATCGTCGGTTGACCTTGCCCTGCGCGACGCGTTTCGCAAGATGCGCAAATTCTTGATGACGACCAAGAAACTGACCGAAGACGAGGCAATTTCCTTGATCACGATCGGCGTCGACTTCGGGATTACCCAGGTGGTTGACGGAAACTGGGGCGTCCACGCGGTCATCAAGAAGGATATTTTCGCCGGTGGCGAGAGCTGATCCGCAACAACTGAACCGGCCAGGGCTCCGCGAAAGAGTGCCCCCCGAAAGTCCTGGCCGGATCCATCGGCTGTCGCGCCGACGATAACGGGTGGCCGAGGGGAGCGGGCTTAGCTCGCCGCCGGCAGCACGGCCTCGATCGCGCTCCCCCACGGCCGCTCGGAAGACGCAAGCCCGATCAGACGCCCCTGGATGTAATCGCAGCCCCACTCGCGCAGCAACAGCGCGGACTCTTCGTCCTGAACCCATTCGGCCACGGTCCTGATTTGCAGCCGGCGCGCCAGATCGATCAGCGTCTGGACGAAGGCGCGATCATCGGAGGAGCGCGCGAGATTCTGCACGAAGGCGCCATCGATTTTCACGATATCGACGCCGAGCTTGCGCAGGTTCCGGAACGAGGTGTAGCCGGCGCCGAAATCGTCGATCGCAATCCGGCTGCCGAAGTTCTTCAGCCGCGTGGCGAAGCCGCGCACCTCGTCGATATCCTGGATCGCCACGGTTTCGGTGATTTCAACGATCAGCCGTTCGGCGGCGCCCGGATGGGCGCGCATCAACGATTCGATCGAGGCCCACCAGTCCGGATCCATCGTGGTCTCGGGCGAGATGTTGAGGCTCAGTTGCACATTCGGCGAGGCCGCGAGTTCCTCCACCACGAGTTCCAGCACGCGGTGGTCGACCAGGCGTATCAGGCCGAGCTTCTCGGCAACTGGGACAATGTCGGGGGCCAGCAGCACCCGTCCGTCATCCTGCTCCATGCGAACCAGGCATTCGTAGAACGATGCGTTTCTCGAGCGCGCTTCCACCACCGGCTCGAACGCCATCACGATGCGGCGCTCGTTGAGCGCGGTGACGATCTCGTCGGTGACGCGAATATTGACCCGGCGCTGGACATCGCGCTCGACGTTGGGACGCCACAGCGAAAACGACCCCGCGCGGCGGCGCTTGGACATTTCGAGCGTTTCCTGGACGCGGTTGATCGTCTCGTCGGCGTTGCGCGCATAGCGCGGCACGCTGACGGCGCCGATCGACGCCGTTACCGAAACCGGGCCGGATTTGGTCGGCACCACCTCGTCGCGAATCCCGGCGAGAAACCGCTCGGCGGCGATGTTCGTATCGTCGACAGTGCAATTCTTCAGGATAAGGCCGAACTTGTTGCCGGAGAAACGGCCAAGTACGTCGCCGCCGCGCAGCCGAATCCGAATGCGCCTGGCCACTTCCGAAATCACGGCATCCGCCACGTCGAAACCGAAGGCGTCGTTGACGCGCGCCAAATGGTCGATGCCGATCAGCATGAACGCGCAGGACGTGCGGAAGCGGGTGGATTCCTCGATGGTTTCGGCGAGCGCTGCTATCAGATGCGTGCGATTGAGTTCGCCGGTCAGGGGATCGTGGCGCGACAATTTCAGGAGCTGCTCGTCGCGGGCGCGGCGCTCATTATTGATGCGAACGATGCCCTGGACGCGCGCCGGCTTGCCTTCGGCGCCGGCAAACCAGCAACCGGTTTCCTCGATCCATTGCACGGGAACGCCGGTATTGGCCCGGACTCCATATTCTATTCGGTAGGGCGCGCCTTCTCCGCTGTGCGGGGCTTTCGAAGTGACGAGCGCGTCGGTCCGGATGGAGCGGGAGGGTTCGATCAGGCCTGAGAACTCTGCGCCGCTTGCGAGCCGCTGGAGCGGTATATCCGGGAAAACCGCGGCCACATCGTCGCTCCAGACAATCTCGTCTGTCACGAGGTTCCAGATAAAGGCAGCCTGGCCGAGCGAAGCGAGAATGGTGGATAGCGGTGGGACGACTTGTGTCAAGGATCGCCTCGTTTCGGAACAGGGCCTTAAGTGATTCTCCGACCTCAAACATAGGGCCGTTTCGTCCCAAACCTTATGAAAAGTTCATAAATATTCCGGAAACCACGTCGGGCGATGACCTGGAACAGGCCACGGCCGATTGGCATAGCCCTTGCGAGGCTGACTGCAGTCAGGGACTGAATGTCCCAAAATGCAGCAGTTCAGCCGGGGTCGTGACGTCCGATGACAGACAACGATCGACCAGAGTTAACCGTTGATGAGGGCGTCGCTGCGGACGCAAACCGCCCCTGCGTTGCGCTGGTGCCCGTGATCCCCTCGGCGCAGCGATCGCCAGGCCTCCACACGCGCTGGTCGCCCAACTCGATTTTTGTGACACATCTCATCGCTACGGCTGAGCACGTGCCGCAGACCTGCGGCCTGCGGCGGGCAACCTATGCGGATGCCGAGAGCGCCTATCATCCACCCCAAAGTCCAGCCCGCGCGGCGGGCAACCGGATGCGGCAAATCATCTGAGACGAATGTTAGCGCGGCGGCGTGTCGGGCGGCCGCGGCACGCCGTTGCCGGGCTGCAACCCGGGCGACAGAACTTCCGGCGATGGTGACTCTGCCACGACCTCCGGATGCTCCACAGGCTCTGGCACGGTTTGGGCGGCCGGCGCTGGCGCCGCAGGCACGGGATTGGCGGCTGGTTCGGGCTTGACTTCAGTCGCGATGGAGGCGGCTTGCGGGGCCGCCCGAGGCGTTGCGGCCGCCATTTGTGCCCCGCGACGCGCGCGCAACGTAATGCCCGAGAGGAAGTCCGCCAGCGTCAGGAGCACGAGTAGGAAATAGGTCGAGCTTGCGAACCGCGGCCACAACAGGAACTCGGCGGCGGCGGCGCCGAAGATGATCAGTGACAGCAGATGATCGGTGAGATATTTCCCGCCCGGACGCGCCCCCTTGATCACCTCGAAAAGCAACAAGATGATTCCGAGCGCCAGCAACATATCGCTGAGGGTCAACGGCCATTCCGCGCCCGACATTAGCGTCAGCTTCACGACCGGCTCGGAAAGCGAAAAGCCGGGCATCAGGAAGACGATGATGTTGTAAACCGCGAGCGGAATTAGAAGCAGCGGAAAACCGACCATGGACATCGGCGAGGCCTTCTTGAGGAAAACCGGAACATCCCGCGGGCAAAAACGAACGTGCTTTCGCCCTTGGGAATCCTCTTACCGTACTCATTGGCCGAATTCAGGCAGCGCCGCCAAAAAGGCCGCCCACTGCCTTGATACCTGATCAGGATTCCTTCTTCTTCAGAACCTGCCGGCCCTTGTACATGCCGGTCTTCAGATCGAGGTGGTGCGGACGGCGCAATTCGCCCGAATCCTTGTCCTCGGCATAGGTCGGCTTCTTCAGCGCATCCGCCGAACGGCGCATGCCACGCCGCGACGGCGATGTTTTTCTTCTGGGAACGGCCATATCGTGTCCTCTAGGGGCGTTGTTGGGTGGCATCGTCCCGAGAAACGGACGGCTGGAGCGCTTTGGGGCGCAAGCTTTAATGCCGATAAGGCCGCGCTTATAGAGTATGGAATGGCCCGACGCTAGGTTCAAAATTGGTCAAAATGGCTCAAAAACCGCGATTTTCGTTCCAGCATCGCGGCAATTCCCCTGCCTGGGCCCGGGCGATATAGATGCCCGCCAGACGCCGCACGCCCGGACCCGGATTGCGTGCGCTGCGCCGGACCGGATTGGGCAGGATCGCGGCCAACAGCGCCGCTTCGCGCGGCGACAAGGTCGATGCGCCATGGCCGAAGGCATAGGTCGCGCCGGCCTGCGCGCCGAACTGACCGGATGGGCCGAGCTCGGCGATGTTGAGATATATTTCCAGGATCCGCCGTTTCGGCAGCACCAGCTCGATCCAAAGCGCGAGCGGAAACTCCAGCGCCTTGCGGACGAAGCTTCGGCCCTGCCACAGGAACAGGTTCTTCGCCACTTGCTGGGTGATGGTCGAACCACCCCTCGTCACCTCGCCATCCTCCGCATCGTCGATGACCTCGCGCAACGCGCCCCAATCAATCCCGTGATGGCTGCAGAATTTCGCGTCCTCCGATGCGATCACCGAACGCGGCAACGACGGCGCCATCGCCGCCAGATCGATCCACTGCCGCGAAATCGGCGCGCGGGTAATATAACGCCAGGCCATCAGCGTGGAGACCGGATGACCGACGCGATAGAGCGGTGCCAAAAGATATGGCAGCAGCAGCGCCAACAGCACGATCAGGAGCAAATTTCGGGCAATGCGCAAAATCGACGGTTTCTGGGCTCAGGGCAACGGTTCGACCGATATATCACCGATAGTTTCGGCTTTTTCAGCGGTTTTTGGGCCCCTCGAACCGGTTCAGGCGGAATTGACGAAGGCTCCGCCATAACCGATTGTCCGGCCGATTTGATCGGGAGCTGTTTTTGATGACGACCGCCACGGCACACTCAGACTTTGCGAAGCGGCTGGACCAGACCGCGGAGGATACCGAAGCGCTGCTTGCGAAGCTTCTGTCCGATACGCTCTTGCCGGAGGAGATCGCCCGGCCGAAGCGGCTGATGGACGCGATGCGCTATTCGAGCCTGGGCGGCGGAAAACGCTTAAGGCCGTTCCTGGTGGTCGAGAGTTCCGCCGTATTCGGCGTCCCGCGCGAGGCCTCGCTATTGGCCGGCGCGGCGCTGGAATGCATCCACTGCTACTCGCTGATCCATGACGATCTGCCGGCAATGGACAACAGCGATCTGCGCCGCGGCCGGCCGACGCTGCACAAGAAAACCGACGACGCCACCGCGATCCTGGCCGGCGACGGCCTGTTGACGCTCGCCTTCGACGTCATCACCCGCGACGAGATCCACACGGATCCGACCGTGCGGCTGCTCCTGACCCGGGCGTTGGCTCGGGCATCGGGGATCGGTGGCATGGTCGGCGGCCAGATGCTGGACCTCGCCGGCGAGGGCCGGTTCGGCGACCGCGAGCCCGTCGATGTCGCGCGGTTACAGCAGATGAAGACGGGCGCCTTGCTGCGCTTTGGCTGCATCGCCGGCGCGATCCTCGGCCAGTCGTCGCCCAGGGAATATCAGGCGCTTGACGATTACGGCCGCGCGCTCGGCGAAGCCTTCCAGATCGCCGACGACCTGCTCGACGTCGAGGGCGACGCCACAGCCCTCGGCAAGCAGACGGGTCAGGACGCGGCGCTCGGCAAGACCACCTTTGTCACCCAACTCGGGATCGACGGGGCGAAAAAACGCGTTCGTGACTTGCTGGCGCGCGCCGATTCGGCGCTTTCGATTTTCGGCGCCAAGGGCGAGGTGCTGCGCGCCGCCGCCCGTTTCGTCGCCGAACGCAAGAACTAGCGTTTCACGCGAAGTGCGCGACAAGACCTGAAGGTCCGACATGATCGGCGAAGAATTCGAGCAACGGCTTGTTCGTTTCAGGAAGATGCCGAAGCTCGCCCGCGTGGTCTATGCGCGCCCGCGCAGTTTTCTTTCGATGGCGGTCGGCATTGCCTGCTTTTTTGCCCTGCCGGAGACGCTGCGGCTGGTGACGCGCCTTTTGATCGGCTGGGACATCTTCGTCGCGATGTATCTCGTCCTCGTCTACACCATGGTCGTGCGCGGCGGCCTTGGTTATATCCGCCGCATGGCGGCCTTGCAGGACGATGGCCGCTTCCTAATCCCGCTCTTGACCGCGCTTGGCGCCTTCGCGAGCCTCGCGGCGATCGTGTCCGAACTTGGCGAGGCGCATCGCAACCCGCCGCAATTGATATTTGCGACGCTAACGATCGCGCTGTCATGGGCGGCGGTGCATACCGCCTTTGCCCTGCATTACGCCCACGACTATTACCGCGGCGATGAAATCGGCGGCCTGCAATTCCCCAGCGGCGACCGCCACGAGGACGCCGACTATTGGGACTTCGTCTACTTCTCGTTCGTGATCGGCATGACCGCGCAGGTGTCGGACGTCGGCATCACCGACAAAACCATCCGCCGCACCGTGACCGCGCACGGCATCATCTCGTTCGTGTTCAACACCGCCCTGCTCGCGCTGATGGTCAATATCGCTGCGAGCGCGATTTGATCTTAGAGAGCAACACTCCAACAGGAGCAACACCGTGACCAATGACCGTTCCACCGTCGAAGCCGTCGTCCAGCACTATTTCGACGGGCTCTACGAAGGCGACGCCGACAAACTCGGCGCGATCTTTCATCCGTCCGCGGATTTGCGCTGGCTGGAGAAGGGCGAGCTAAAGATCCTCACCGTGCCAGACTGGCTCGGTTGGATCAGGAAGCGGCCATCCGCCAAGGCGGAAGGCAAGCCGCGCGAGGATTTCATCGTCACCGTCGACCGATCCGACGATTCCACCGCCTTCATCAAGGCGCGCTGCCAATTGCCGCCGCGTTACTTCACCGACTATCTCGTCGCCATGAAACTCAAGGACGGATGGCAGATCGTTTCAAAATCCTACCGCTACGATTTGCGGGAGTGAATCGCTCTGGATATTGCTCCCGGCTCAAGCTCAACTTGAGACGCCGATCAGCATGCGTGCGAGTTCGTCGGGCGCCGTGACCATGGCGTCGTGGCCGGTGGCGATTTCAGCCCAGCGCCATCCCTGTTGCGCCTTGACCCAGTCGCGCGAGGCTTGCAGCGCCGCATAGGACGGGTTGGTGCAATGGATGTAGGTCCGCGGCAAGTTGTTGCCGACCGGCCCCTTGATGTTTTGTTTGCTGGTATAGGTCCCGAGCGGATGCGGGGTCAGCCGGCGTTTGACCCACTCAGTATCCTTGACGTCGGAAACGCCGAACGCCGATGGCGGCGGATTGGGCAGGCTCAATCCCCCGCTCGATTCCTCCGCCGCCTTGCGGCGCGCCGCCACGACCTCGGGTGGCAGGCTGTCGAACGGGCTCTTGCCACCCTCCACCATCAGCAAATCCAGATAGACCAGATGACGAATCCGCTCCGGCATCGCGTCGGCAACGCCACTGATCGCAAGGCCGCCAAAGGAATGCCCGACCAGCACGACCTTATTCAGTTCCTCGGCCTCGATGACGTTGGCGATGTCCCTGGTGAAGGTGTCGAGCGTGATGTCCTTCGACAAGAGATGCTTGCGCTCGCCAAGACCGGTTTGCGTGGGCGTGAATACCTGATGGCCCGCCGCGCGCAGCCTCTCCGCCACCCGGCTCCAGCACCAGCCGCCGTGCCAGGCGCCGTGAACCAGCACAAAAGTCTGCGGCGAGGTCTGCGCCATTGCCGTAGCACTGCCGACGCCTGCCGCCATTCCTGCGACCGCCATGGTCTTGAGGACGTCCCGACGTTCCATGATCGTTGCTCCCTGCCTGCTTTTATACTTGTTGCGCCGGCTCGTTGCACCGGCCGGACAAGCGTCAAGGCATCAGGGTTTCAAAAATCGGCAGCAATGACAAGCCGTGTTTCGGCCATGACGAAGACGGCCGGATCACATTGTCGCTTGCGTTCCGCGTCACGACGGCGATAAGCAGCGCGAGTTCTGCTTAAGCTTCGAGGACGCACCGATGATTCCGCCCACCAGACCAGGCGTCACACTACCCCCGCCGACGGATCCAGTCATCCAGACCGAGCGGCTCTTATTGCGACGGTGGCGGGACGCCGACGTGACGCCGAACACGGAGATGCTCGGCGACCCCGCCACGGCGCGATTCATTACGTCCGATGGAAACGCCGTCACCGACCCGTTCGTCGGCTGGAGGAACGCAGCCATCATGGCCGGGCATTGGGCGCTGCACGGGTTCGGCCTGTTTGTGGTCGAGGAAAAGCAGACAGGCCGCTATGTCGGGCGGGTCGGACCATGGTTCCCCGAAGGCTGGCCGGGCTTTGAAGTCGGCTGGGGTATCGCCAAGGGCTTTCGCGGCAAGGGCTACGCGGTCGAGGCCGCGGGCGCCTCCATCGATTGGGCCTTCGCGTGTTTCGAGATCGACAAGATCGTCCATTGCATCCGACCGGAGAACGTCGCATCGCAGAAGGTGGCACGACGCCTCGGCGCGACCATCGAACGTCAGGTCGAGCTGTTCGGCCACGTCACGGATTTGTGGGTGACCGCGCGCGACGCCTGGACCGCGCGGCCCAAATTCAGGTCGTAGATTCAAGTCATGAATTCGGGTCTTACTGGCGTCCCAGCTCGGCCGCCTTCTCGACGCGGTCAAACCGTTCCAGCGAGAGAATGGCGTCGGCGAGCCGATCGGCGCGGCCATTGAGCACCGGGCGCGCCAGCGTCAGGAATTTCTGCGCCATCGCCTGGGCGTCGGGAAACGAGCTCGGCTCACCGGAGGGATCGGCATTGATCCGCTCATGGACGCCGTCGGCGGTCGTGATGCTGACGCGCGCGCCGAAGGGATGGTTGCGGCCGATTTCGAGACGATCATCCTGCACGACGTCGAACTTGTCGGCGAGCGCACCGATCGCGGCGTCGCCAAGCCTGTCGTAATCGTCCCAGCCGAAGCGGCCCTGATCGAGCGCGACGGCACCGGTGAAGAACATTGAGAACTGTCCGCCGACGATAGAGGTCGGATGCCGCTTGGTGGCGGCATCGCCGGTGAGCGTGATGCCGTTGCGATGCAGCCCGATCTCGACCCGCCTGATCTGGTCCGGCGTCAGATTGTGCTCGCGCCGCATCGCAATCAGCGCATCGAGCGCGGCGTGGGTGTAGCGGCAGCTCGGATAAGGTTTTACACCGATCTTCATCGTCTCGTAGATTTTGCCGAGACCCGCGACGGCCTTGTCCGGGTGGGCGTTGTCGCTATAGCCGACGAGGAGGCCATGCTTGCCCTCGATTGACTGGATCGCGCCGACGAAATCATTGCGCGCCAAGGTCGCGGCAATCACGCCGTTCATCGCGGCAGCGCCAACCTGGTAGCGCTTGTTCCATGCGCCGTTGACCAGAAACTGCAAGGAGCCCGCCGCCTGGCTGCCCGACACGCCGAACGCCGCGACGATTTGTTCCTTCGACAGGCCAAAAAGCTTCGCCGCCGCTGCCGCCGCGCCATAAGTGCCGGCGGTGGCGGTCGGGTGGAAACCGCGGGCGTAATGCGAGGTCGGATCGAGCGCATTGCCGAGCCTGCAGCATACCTCATAACCGGCGACAATCGCCGTCAACACCTCGCGCCCGGAAGCGCCCCGCATTTCGCCGACCGCAAACGCCGCCGGCACGACCGGCGCGCTTGCATGAAGCGAAGAATCCGCATGCGTATCGTCGAAGTCCAGCGAATGGCCGAGAGCGCCGTTGAGCAAGGCGGCCACCGCCGGCGTCCAGGTCCTGGCATCGCCGAACACCGTGGATTCGCCGCGCCCATCCAGCGCGAGAGCCTCGAGCATTTTTAGAAGCGACGGCGTCGATTCGGCGTCACGCCGCGCCCGGATCGCGCTGCCCAAAAAATCCAGCGTCAGGACCTTGGCGCGCTCGCGCACCTCGGGAGGAATATCCTCGAAGCTGAGATCGGCGACATAGGCGGCAAGCGTTGCGGTTTCATCGGCCATGGCGTTGTCCCGGATTTCCCTTGCGCTTTCGTTCTCACATGCGGATTTGGTACGACCACGATAGCGCGCCGTCAACATGCGCCAGGGCAGTTCTGCCCCCATAGCCAGGCACGGCGGCATCGGCATCAAATGGGCAAGGCGAATTTAAAGAGATCACGCCTCGCCCGTCCGCGCCGGCACGCGGGTGATCCTGGCGCCGAGCGCGTTAAGCCGCTCGTCGATACGTTCATAGCCGCGTTCGATTTGGTCGGCATTGTTGATGGTGCTCACCCCCTCCGCACACGCCGCCGCCAGTAGCATCGCCATCCCGGCACGAATGTCGGGCGAGGTCATCAGCGCTCCCCTAAGCCGGCTCGGCCCCGCGACGATCGCCCGGTGCGGATCGCACAGCACGATACGCCCGCCCATCGCGATCAGCTTGTCGACGAAGAACATCCGCGATTCGAACATCTTCTCGAACATCAGGATCACGCCGTCGCACTGGGTGGCGGTTACGATGGCGATCGACATCAGATCGGCGGGGAAGGCCGGCCATGGCTGATCTTCCAGCTTCGGCACATGGCCGCCGAAATCGTCTTGGATCTTGAGGGTCTGGCCGGCGGGCACGATGAGATCGTCGCCTTCGACCTCACAGACAATGCCAAGCCGCTCAAAGCCCATCCGGATCGAGCGCAGATGTGCAAGGCCGGCGCGCGCAATGTGCAAGCTTGAACGCGTCACCGCGGCAAGTCCGATCAGCGAGCCGACCTCGATGTGATCAGGCCCAATCGCATAGTTCGCCGTGCCGAGCCTTGCCGGGCCATGCACCACGATTGTGTTGGTGCCGATGCCTTCGATGCGCGCCCCGAGCGCGACCAGGAAATGCGCAAGATCCTGCACATGCGGCTCGGAGGCGACATTGCGCAAATGGGTGGCGCCGTGGGCAGCTACCGCGGCCATCAGCGCATTCTCAGTGGCCGTCACGCTGGGCTCGTCGAGGAAGACGTCGGCGCCCTTGAGGCGAGGACTGCGGAACTCGATCCGGTCGGACGCTGCAACCGTGGCGCCCAACTGCTCGAACGCGAGAAGATGGGTATCGAGACGCCGCCGGCCGATCACGTCGCCCCCCGGCGGCGGCAGCGTTACCTCGCCGCAGCGCGCGAGCAGCGGCCCCGCCAGCAGGATTGAAGCGCGGATCCGCGCGCACAACTCGGGATCGAGATCAGCGGCGCGAACGTCGTTGGCGTGGATAGCAAGCGTGTTGCGCGACCGCCATTCGGCCGAAGCGCCGACCGAGCGGATCAGCTCGACCAGCGTTTCGGTATCGCGAATCCGCGGAACATTATTGAGCGTCACCGGGTGTTCGGTCAAAAGCGCCGCCGCGATGATCGGCAACGCAGCGTTCTTGTTGCCCGACGGCTCGATCGTGCCTGAAAGCCGGTGACCGCCCTCAACGATATACTGAATGAGCGGCACGCGCGATCCGTGCCCTAGACGTCCACATTCGCGCTCAGCGAATTGTCCTGGATGAATTCGCGGCGCGGTTCGACGACATCTCCCATCAGCTTGGTGAAAATGTCGTCGGCCTCGTCGACCTCCTTGATCTTCACCTGCAACAGCGAGCGTTCGTTGGTGTCGAGCGTCGTCTCCCAGAGCTGATCCGGGTTCATCTCACCGAGGCCTTTGTAGCGCTGCAGCTTGACGCCCTCGCGCCCCGCATCGGTCACCGCCTCGAACAGGCCGACCGGGCCGTGAATCACGGTTTCGGTATCCTTGCGGCGCAACAGGCCGGGGCGCGGATAGGCTTCCTGCAATTTCGCAGCGTATTCGTCGAGCTTGCGCGCGTCGGCGGAGCCCAGCAGTGCGTCATCGATAATGGCGACGTCCTTGACGCCGCGCACGGTACGCTCGAAGACGAAGCCTTGGCCTTCAGTGAAACGGCCGGTCCAGCCGCGCTCGACCTCATCGGCCAGCGCATCGAGCCTGCGTGCGATATAACCTGCGGCGGCGTTGGCCTTTTCGGCATCGCTGGTGACAACCGACGTCAGCACACCGAGAATCGCCGCCTGCTCGATCACCTTGCGGTCATAGCGGCTGTGCAGGTTGTGCAGCACGTTGCGGATGACCCGGGCGTCCTCCACCAAGGCGTGCAGGTCGCGGCCGGCGCGGTCCTCGCCGGAGGCAAGCTTGAAGACGCAGTCGTCAAGGCCTGTACTGATCAGGTAATCTTCCAGCGCCCGCTCGTCCTTCAGGTATTGCTCGGATTTCCCGCGCGTCACCTTGTAGAGCGGCGGCTGCGCGATATAAAGGTGGCCACGGTCGATCAGCTCGCGCATCTGCCGGTAGAAGAAGGTCAGGAGCAAGGTGCGGATATGCGCGCCGTCGACGTCCGCGTCGGTCATCAGGATAATCTTATGATAGCGCAGCTTGTCCACGCTGAAATCGGTGCTGATACCGGTTCCTAACGCGGTAATCAGAATGCCTATTTGTTCGCTGGACAGCATCTTGTCGAGCCGCACGCGCTCGACGTTCAGGATCTTGCCACGCAGCGGCAGCACCGCCTGGAATGCGCGGTTACGGCCCATCTTGGCGCTGCCGCCGGCGCTGTCGCCCTCGACGATAAACAGTTCGGATTTAGCAGGATCGCGCTCCTGACAGTCGGATAGCTTGCCGGGCAGCGAGGAACTGCTGAGCGGGTTCTTGCGGGTCAGTTCGCGCGCCTTGCGGGCGGCTTCGCGGGCGGCCGCGGCCTGGATCACCTTGCCGACGATTTCCTTGGCCTCCGCAGGGTGTTCCTCGAACCAGGCCGCGAGCGCCTCATTGATGATGTTCTCGACTACCGGGCGCACTTCCGAGGACACCAGCTTGTCCTTGGTTTGCGATGAAAATTTCGGGTCCGGCACCTTCACCGAAAGCACTGTGGTGAGACCCTCGCGGCAGTCATCGCCGGTCAGCGCGATCTTTTCGCGCTTGGCCATGGCGTCGGCGTAACCGTTGACCTGACGCGTCAGCGCGCCGCGAAAGCCCGCCAGATGGGTGCCGCCGTCGCGCTGGGGAATGTTGTTGGTGAAGCATAGTACATTTTCGTGATAGCTGTCGTTCCACCACAGCGCCGCCTCGACGCCGATCCCGTTCATTTGTGCATCAATCATGATCGGCGCGGGGATCATCGCCTTCTTGTTGCGATCGAGGTATTTCACGAATTCCTCGACGCCGCCTTCGTAGTGCATTTCCTCGCGCTTCTCGACCGCGTGGCGCATGTCCGATAAGACGATATTGACGCCGGAATTCAAAAACGCTAGTTCGCGCAGACGATGTTCAAGAGTCGCAAAGTCGTATTCGACGTTGGTGAAGGTTTCGTTGGACGCGAGGAAAGTGACTTCGGTACCGCGCTTGCCATGGGCATCGCCGACCACTTTCAGCGGCGCAACCGCGTCGCCATGGACGAATTCGATGAAGTGCTCCTTGCCGTCGCGCCAGACCTTGAGCTGCAACTTGCTTGAGAGCGCGTTGACCACGGAGACGCCGACGCCGTGCAATCCGCCCGACACTTTATAGGAATCCTGGTTGAATTTTCCTCCCGCATGCAGCTGAGTCATAATGACCTCGGCCGCGGAAATGCCCTCGCCCTTGTGGATGTCGACCGGAATGCCGCGGCCATCATCGCGCACGGTGACGGAGCCATCGGCGTTGAGCAAGACCTCCACCCGCGTGGCATGGCCGGCGAGCGCCTCGTCGATAGCGTTGTCGACGACCTCATAGACCATGTGATGCAGGCCGCTTCCGTCGTCGGTATCGCCGATATACATGCCGGGCCGCTTGCGGACCGCGTCGAGCCCCTTCAAAACTTGGATCGATTCCGCACCATATTCGATCGGAATGGAATGCTCGGTATCGGCGATCGATCGCCGGGCGGGTTCTGTCATGTGAGGCCTTCGAGAATGTCTTCGAATCAGCTGCGCAAAATCAGGCGCTGATTAGTTTATTTCTGCCACGAAAGACGTGGGACGCCTAGCGCAAAGTCTGAGTCGCCAAGCCTCTGAATAAATAGGGCTTTTTGGCGGTTTTTCAAGGCCGGCGGAAGCCGATTTGGCCGCGCGGAAAAAGCGCGATTCGGCTGGTGATTCTTGCACCCCGAAGGCGGGTCGCAAGCCCCCTCTCTTCAACTTCTCGCGTCGGCTGATGTAAGTAATTTCGAGTGAAATAGCAGGCCGGCGGAGAGCTGCCAAAGAACCCGCAAAGCTAGTCTCGCGTGGACTTCTCTTGATGCGCTGTGTAATTGGCAAGACCCTTGGATTGGCCCGACTTGTCCCAGCCTTCAGATCAGTATCGGCCGGAAATTGACGGCCTCCGCGCGGTAGCCGTCACATTGGTCGTATTATTTCATGCCTTCCCGCAGCTCGTGCCGGGCGGCTATATCGGCGTCGATATTTTTTTCGTGATTTCCGGATTCCTGATCACCGGCATCATCGCGCGCGAGCTGGATCAGGGCCGCCTCAACCTGCTCGCCTTCTATTGTCGGCGGGTCAGGCGGATTTTTCCCGCCCTGATCACGGTGCTATTGGCCGTGCTGGTGTTTGGCTGGCTGTGGATGCTGCCTTCGGCCTACGCACGATTGAGCGGCGACGTCATTGCCAATGCGGCGTTCTATTCGAACATCGCGCTGATGTTGCATTCCGGTTATTTCGACATTGAATCGGGCAAGAAGCCCCTGCTGCATCTTTGGTCGCTCGGCATTGAGGAACAGTTTTATCTGTTCTGGCCATTGGTCTTGATGCTGGCGACGCGAATCCGGCAGAGCTTTTTGGTCGTGGCCGCGGTGATCGGCGTTGCGTCTTTCGCGCTCAACGTGGCGTTGGTCGGCTCGCACCCAGTGGCGGCCTTCTATCTACCGTTCACCCGGGCGTGGGAATTGCTGGCAGGCGCGGCGCTCGCCCGAGGCTCGCATCATATCGGTCAGACCAACGCCGCCAGCAATTGGCGCGCCGCGATTGGGCTGTTGCTGGTAGTCCTGGCGGCCGTCTTGCTCGATCCTAAGAGCGCTTATCCGGGATGGTGGGCCACCCTTCCAGTCGCCGGCAGTGCCCTGCTGCTGTCGGCGCCGGCGGCATGGGGCAGCCGGCACCTCCTCACCAATCCCACCTTGGTCAGGATCGGATTGATCAGTTACCCGCTCTATCTCTGGCATTGGCCGCTCTTGGTCTTTTTCGGAATCATCAAATTTGCGCCCCCGACCCCGCTCGAACGCGGTCTCATCGTGGCCTTAAGTTTCGCGTTGGCGTGGCTGACTTATCGCTGCATCGAAATCCCGTTCCGATTTGGCCGTCCGGCCCTGCCAAGGATTATCAGCCTCGGCACGGGCATGGTGCTGATCGCGCTGGCCGGCGGCCTCATCGTGGAGGGCCACGGGTTCGATTTTCGGTTACCGCCGGAAATCCGCGATATGGCGGATGTACGGACGGATTCGTCAAAATGGCGGATGCATGAATGCCTACTCGACCTCAGTCGTGAAACATCATTCCCCGACAGCTGCGTCGAGCGGGGGCGACGACCGCTGGTCTTCCTATGGGGAGATTCAACCGCGGCCGCGCTACTGACGGGCCTGCGCAAGGCGCGGGAAAGCAACGACTTCGGCATCGCGCAATTTACCGCCAACTCATGTATCCCGGCGCTCAACACCGACGAAGCCGGTGTTCCAAATTGCCGCGCGATCAACGACAAGATTCTCTCGTTGGCGCGAGACCTCCAACCCGACATCGTCTTGCTTCACAGCACGTGGGACAGATATCTCGATGGCGTGGCCGAGACCGTGGTTGCGCTGAAAAAACAGACGAAGGCGCGGATCATCGTGCTCGGCTCGGTGCCCTGGTGGAAGCGCGGCCTCCCGAACGAGGTGCTGCGCTACTTCATGCTGCACCATCAGCTGATCCCGGAGCGCTCCGACCGCGCTGCGGCCGATTCATCCGGGGCGCGCCTTCGCAAGGAACTGGTGCCGCTTGGCGCGGAATTCATCTCGGTATGGGACACGCTGTGCAACGCCGACGGCTGTTTGGCCCGGATCGGCGATACGGCCAGGGATATTTCCGCCAGCGATCAGGTTCACCTGACCGATAAGGGGTCTGACTTTCTGGTGCAATCCATCATCGGCACCGTGCTTCACGGCCAAAGCCAACGATCATCAAACGGATCGCGCTAGATTCTTGTCTTGACGCGTTCATTCGAACCGGTATCCACCCCCGGATCAAGTCCGAGGGCATGCTTCGCTCGAAAACGCTCTAATTCTCAACCGCTGCGGGTGAACTGGCCGGACTCGACGCCGAAAATCTCGCCAGACGCGCCGATGCCGGCAAACGCCGCGGGATCAGCGCCGGTCATCCAGACCTGCGCGCCAAGTCGCGCGAGTTCATCGAACAGCGCTGCGCGCCTTCCGGGATCGAGATGGGCTACTACCTCGTCGAGCAGCAACAGCGGCGTAATGCCGGTCATTTCCGCAACCAGGCCGGCATGCGCGAGCACGAGGCCGATCAAAAGCGCCTTCTGCTCGCCGGTCGAAGCGTCGCGGGCCGGCATGTTTTTCGGCGCGTAGATCACCTGCAAATCGGTGAGGTGCGGGCCGTCAAGCGTGCGCCCGGCAATGGCGTCGCGCGCGCGGCTGTTGCGCAGAATCTCCCGGTAGCGATCCTCCACGGCGGTCGCGGGCTCCGAGGAGAGTGCGTTCTCCATCCAGCCGTCGAGCATGATCTGCGCGGAGGGAAACGGCGATGTTTCGCCTCGGGCGCGCAGCATGGCTGCGAGTTTCGTCGCGGTCTGGCCGCGCGTCGCCGCAACCGCGACGGCAAGTTCCGCGGTTTCGCGTTCAATCGCGTCGCACCAATGGTCGTCGAAGTTGCGCACCTCCAAAAGGCGGTTGCGCGAACGCAAGGAGCGATCGAGCGCCGACACCCGCGCCGAATGCTCGCTGTCGATCGCCAGCACCAGACGGTCGAAAAACCGCCGCCGTTCCGACGCCGGACCCAGAAACAGACCGTCCATCGACGGCGTCAGCCACACCATGCGCAGGTGATCGCCGAACGCTGCCGCCGAAGTGACCGGTTCGCGATCAATGCGGCAGCGCCGGCTGGCCGCGGGAGCTTCCACGCCGGGCGCATCGATGCCGGTGCCGAGCGTGGCAAGCCCAAGCGCGCCTTCGACCTCGGCGGAAACTGCCCACGAGCCATCGCCCTGGTTGTCGGCGACATCCTCGAGGGTGGCACGACGCAAGCCGCGTCCAGGCGTGAGATACGAGATCGCCTCGATGCAGTTGGTCTTTCCGGCGCCGTTCGGACCCACCAGCACAATCACATCGCCCCGCGTCTGAAGGCTCGCCGCGCGATAGTTGCGGAAGTGCGTGAGAGAAAGGCGATGAATGCGGGAGGCGGTCATGGCTAATTGTCATTGCCGGGCTTGACCCGGCAATCCATCGTCCGCGCCAGCGGACAATCTCTTCGTAAAGATCTCGCCACTCGGGATTGTTCGCGACGATCAGGTCGTTTTTTCACTCGCGCGACCAATGCTCAATGTTTTTTTCGCGCTGAAGCGCGGCAATTGTTTAGTTTGGCTCAAAATAGACCGGTGTCTTAACGCCGTAACGCTTGGTGAAGCCATCTGCCAAACCTTCTCGATGCTCGTAGACGCGTCGCACAAGATTGTTCGTCACGCCGACAGTTAGTGGTCCACCGGCCTTATTAGCGAGGATATACCCCCAATAGGTCATTTGGTTTGATGGGTTGCCGGGTCAAGCCCGGCAACGACGATTGGTGGCCTACACGCGCATTGGCATCAGCACGTAGAGCGCGCCCTTGGAATCCCTGTCCTGCACCAGCGTCGGCGAACCGGGATCGGCCAATTTCAGGACGGCTACCTCGCCTTCGATCTGGGCTGCGATGTCCAGCAGATAGCGCGAGTTGAATCCGATATCGAGCGGATCGGAGGCGTATTCGACTTCGAGCTCCTCGGTTGCGCTGCCCGAGTCGGGGTTGGTGACCGACAGCACCAGCTTGCCCGCCGAGAGCGCCAGCTTCACCGCGCGGCCGCGCTCGCTCGAAATGGTGGAGACGCGGTCGACTGCGGCCTCGAAGTCCTTCTTGTCGACCACGAGCTCCTTGTCGTTGTTCTGCGGGATGACGCGGCCATAGTCCGGAAAGGTTCCGTCGATCAGTTTCGAGGTCAGCACCACGTTGCCGATGGTGAACCGGATCTTGCCTTGCGACAATTCGATCTTGACTTCGGCCTCGTTGTCTTCGATCAGGCGTTGCACTTCGCCAACGGTCTTGCGCGGCACGATCACGCCAGACATACCGGAGGCGCCCTTCGGCAATGGCAAATCGATCTGGGCCAGGCGATGCCCGTCGGTCGCCACCGCGCGCAAGGTTGCGGCCCTGGCACTGCCGGCGGAGTGCAGATAGATGCCGTTGAGATAGTAGCGGGTTTCCTCGGTCGAAATCGCAAATTGGGTGCGGTCGATCAACCGCTTCATGTCGGCCGCCGCGAGCGTGAACGAATGCGTCATGTCGCCGGCGGCAAGATCGGGAAAATCGTTTTCGGGCAAGGTCTGCAGCGTAAAGCGCGAGCGGCCGGCCCGGATCGCCAGGACAGAGCGGTCGCCGTCGCCCTCCAGCACGATTTGCGCGCCCTCGGGCAGCTTGCGCACGATGTCGTAAAACATGTGCGCCGGCACCGTCGTGGAACCCGCCGTCGCCGTTTCAGCCGCAAGCGATTCGGTGACCTCCAGATCGAGGTCGGTGGCCTTCAGCGACAACCGGGCGTTTTCGGCCCGGACCAGCACGTTGCCGAGGATCGGAATGGTGTTGCGGCGCTCGACCACCCGGTGGACGTGGCCCAGCGATTTCAGGAGTTGCGCGCGTTCGACGGTAACCTTCATTGCAATACCCGCCTGATCCTAAGATGGAAAAGCCGGGCGGCCCGAAGGCGCGCCGCGGCGACTGAACCCGAAGGCCCGATCAAAGCTGGATTTGACCAAGCCTTTGGGGGGACTTCAAGGTGGCGCGGATGGCGCGCAAGCGCAAGAGATGCCTCGGGCCGTTCCCCACGTTTTGGCGCCCCGACCGCAAGGCCGGCACGGGGGTTCTGCCCCTCCCCGCCCGCTAGCGCGGGGAGGAAGCGGGAGGGCTCGCGCGGTTACTCGCTTTGCAACTGGCGCTTGAGGGATTCAACCTCTTCGGAAAGCGCGACGTCCCTGGCAACGAGGGCTTCGATCTTGCGCACGGCGTGCAGGACGGTGGTGTGGTCGCGCCCGCCGAACCGCCGTCCGATTTCGGGCAGCGAACGCAAGGTCAAGGTCTTGGCTAAATACATTGCCACCTGGCGCGGGCGAACGACGTTGGCGGTGCGGCGCGACGACAACAGGTCGGAGCGGCTCACATTGTATTGTCTGGCCACCACCCGCTGAATGTCTTCGATCTTGATCCGCTTCGGCTCCTGCGGACGGATCAGGTCGCGCACCTCGCGCTCGGCCATTTCCAGCGTCACGGGCTGGGCGTTGAGCTTCGAGTGCGCCAGCAGGCGATTGATGGCGCCCTCGAGGTCGCGGCCATTATGGGTGATGGCGCGCGCGAGATATTCCAGCACCTGCTCCGGCACGTCGAAGCTCGCGTGATGCGCGCGGGCGGCCGCGACACGCGACTTGAGGATGCCAAGCCGCAATTCCTCGCCGAGCGACCCCATCTCCACCACGAGGCCGCCGGCAAGCCGCGAGCGCACCCGGTCGTCAAGACTCTCCAGGTCGGAGGGGGCGCGGTCGGCCGCGATCACCACCTGGCGGCCGGCATCGATCAGCGCGTTCAAGGTGTGACAGAATTCAGCCTGGGTCGATTTGCCTTGCAGGAATTGCAGGTCGTCGATGACCAGTACGTCAATGCCGCGCAACGCCTCCTTGAAGGCAAGCGCCGTCTGCGTCTTCAGCGCCGCAACGAAGCCGTACATGAATTTCTCGGCTGTGAGATACAGCACCTTGCGTTCACTGCCGGAATTGCCCGCCCAGGTCACCGCCTGCAAGAGATGGGTTTTGCCCAATCCCACGCCGGCATGGATATAGAGCGGATTGAACATCACCGGATCGCCGCGCCGGCCCTCCGCAACCTGGCGTGCCGCGGCGTGCGCCAGCGTGTTGGAGCGCCCGATGACGAAACTCCCGAACGTCAGGCGCGGGTCGAGTGGGGAACCGCCGAGTGCATCATGGCTTGCCGAGACCGGCGCAATGGCAGTCGCGCGCAGCTCGGGCACATGCCGGCCGTCGGGCCGTTCGGGACGGCGCGCATCGAGCGGCACGACGGTCTCCCTGACCGGCACCGTGGATCGCATGGCGGTGCGCACGGTAAGGTCGATCCGGTGGACTTCGGGCATCTCGGCCTGCCAGCAGGAGAGAACGCGCTCGGCGTAATGCGCCTGTATCCAGCTCTTGAGAAACCGCGTGGGAACGGAAAGGCGGACGCTCTCGTCCTGAAAGCCTTCCAGATCCATGCGTGCAAACCAGCTTGTGTAGACATCCTCTCCGACGCTCGACCGCAACCTGCCTTTCACACGCGACCAACGATCCTGTTCCGTATTTGTCATTGCCCTGAGACTTTTCTGAAGGAGTTTTGTTGACGGTGAAACTGCCGTGCGCGTGTCCCGCACAGAGCCGGCCTCAAGCGAGGCTTCCTGCTTCAGCCACAGGCCCGCCGTTCGGCGAAAAGCCGTCGGGCAACATCGGCTGAACGGGGAAGCGCTCGCGAGGCTAGCGCGTACTCGATGGTCTGTCCGGAGCTAGCGCGGGAGGCCGCGTGCATGCGGTCTCCAGAGGATCCAATACACTATCGCTTGAAAATGGCTTGCGATTGATAAGCGTGATGATGATTTCGTAAGACATACGACCTCCCCCTCCTGCCGTGATCAAGCACGGCAAGTCGTCATTTCAAATCTATCCAAATTCGATCGGCGACGCCTGAAGCGAAAATTCGTCCAGCCGCTACGCCATTCGTTCTGCCCGCCTACTCTCTACCCGCTCGCACGCTTCGCCTTTGCAGTTGCCGGTGAGCCTGTTTCGTATTTCTCTTGTTCGACGCAAACGAGCCGCGAACGTCTCGCCTGAGAAATTTCGACACAAAACCCCGCTACCCATATCGCTACGAGCTTCAATCCGACAATCGCTTGGAAAGCGCCGCCAACGCGCACACCGCCGCCGATTTGCACGTCCGCCCCGAACCTTAATCCGCGCTGGTCTCAAGAGCCGTGGGCGCCGCGAACCTTCTAAGAGATACATCAAGCCTTGTTTCCCGCAACGAAAATGATTCATCGCCAAGTGCCGCGAAAAACAACTTAGCGCCTAGCGAGTCATCTCCCAATCTTCTTGCAAAGCCGCAAGGTTTTGAATCTGTGCACAGATTCGAAACGCCGGCGCGCTGTCACATTTCTCGCGAATGCCCAAAATAAATTCATAAATCGTTTATGTTTCGGCGAGGCGGAAAGCGAATTTTCGAACAACTCACTGCCGCTATGCTGATAAGTGACTACGCAAACGCGTTTTTTTTTGCTCATCGCAACAGGGTAACCCTGCGGCAAGGCTCGATTCCGGCGTGCAATCACAATCGTCTCTTTGGAGCGCCGCCGATCGGAAGCTGACCGTCGATCGTTTTGCCGCCACCGTCAGCTTGCCAAGCCCACCTTCCGCAGTCACCTTAAAAGTCCGACAAACGAAATCCGCCGCCGAGGAAAATGCGCGCAACAAAATAAAAAGCCCGGGGCGACCGGGCTTTTTGACGGGTTTTCCTTATTGATCTCTTTATTTCGCCAGCTTCGCAATCTGATGCGTCAGCCGCGAAACCTTTCGGCTCGCATTGTTCCTGTGAATGATGTTGCGCTGCGCTGCCTTCATGAGTTCCGGCTCTGCGTGTGCCATCGCCTTCAGGGCCGCGTCGCGGTCGCCACGCTTGATCGCCTCTTCGACCGACCGCACCGAGCTGCGCATCTGGGTCCGACGCGACTTGTTGATGATGGTGCGGCGGGCAATCTTGCGCGTCGCCTTTTTGGCGGAGGTAGTGTTGGCCATGTTCTCAAATTTCCTTCGACAGTAACCGATCGCGGGCGGGCCTGCGCATGCCGACGTTCGCCTGATCAACGCTGATAAATTTTCGGGTGCTCTATCGAGAATACCACTCCCGGCGCATATGCTCACATGGCACATGCTCACATGGCGGCGATGCTCAATGAACAGCGGCGGCGGGATTGCGCCCGCCGCCATTGCGGGTCTTATAGAGCGCAGGCCTTGCAGCGTCAACGCCTTCCGGTCCGCCACAGGCGGCAAGACCCGGCCGCGCGAAGCTGGTAAGGTACTGATGAGGTTGAATTTCCCAGGCCACGCCGTTAATGGCTGACGACGCCGCCGGCGTACAACAGACAACAACAGATATGGGTAAAGCATGATCCGCGGTTTTTTCCGCCTTGTGGGACTGCTGCTGCTGGCCGGCGGATTTATTTTCATGGTCTATGACGGCGCGCGCTTTGTCGCCGACAATACCCTGCGTTTCACCCGGTTCGGCCAGTTCTGGAACGACGTGCATCAGTCCAGCCAGCAGGCGTTCCGAACCTGGGCGGAGGGCATGTCGCCGTGGCTGTGGAACCACGTCATCCGGGTACTGCTGGACCAGCCGGTTTTCGCCGTGATGGGTGTGTTGGGAATTTTGTTGATGCTAATGTTCCGCCCGCGCAAGCCATTGATCGGCTATTCCAGGAATTGACCCCGCGGTGCCGCGCCGGCGCTGTTTTGGTAACGGGGCTGCCGTCATTGGCGTAAGGGCTTATATTGGAGTGCCGTTGGCGCTGAAGGCGTCCTGCAGGGAGGAAACCCATGTTGTTCATGCGCAAGACCGCCACGCTGCCGAGCGCCGCCGAGGCGTTGCCCGGTCGCGCCAATCCTATTCCGACCGCCGCCCGGCATTTCGTGAATGGCCATCCATTGCAGCCGCCTTTTCCTGCGGGTCTGGAGCAGGCCGTATTCGGGCTCGGCTGCTTCTGGGGCGCGGAGCGCAAATTCTGGGAGCTCGGCAACGCCGTCTACACGACCGCGGTGGGCTATGCCGGCGGCCACACCAAAAACCCCACCTATGAAGAAGTCTGCTCGGGCCGCACCGGCCATACCGAGGTGGTGCTGGTGGTGTTCGATCCGAAGAAGATTTCCTACGAGCAGCTCCTGAAGACATTCTGGGAAAGCCACAACCCGACCCAGGGCATGCGGCAAGGCAACGACGTCGGCACCCAATATCGTTCCGCGATTTATACGTTCAGCGATGCCCAACGCAAAGCCGCCGAAGCGTCGAGGACCGCCTATCAGAATGCGTTGGCGGCAAAGGGTCTTCCCACCATCACGACCGAGCTCGCACCTGCCGGCGAATTCTATTTCGCCGAGGACTATCATCAGCAATATCTGGCCAAGAATCCGGCCGGTTATTGCGGGCTCGGCGGAACCGGAGTGTCGTGTCCCATAGGCGTGGGCGTCACGGCCTGATTGGTTTCTCCTTCGCCGGCCCAAATGCGGGCAAAACACGATTTGTTAACCATAACCAGTGCAAGACTTGAGCTGTCTCGCGAGAGGGGATGGCTCCGGTGCGGGTTGCGCACGCGCTTCGACTTCCGATCATTGCAGCTATCGCCGCGCTCGTCCTGTCGGGCTGCATGCAGACGGCTGCGCCGGTTGCGAGCGCGCCGCGCAGCGATCTCGACTACATGGCCTACGGCCAGCCCTATCGTTCGGCGCCCGCACCTTCCGTGGCCGATTCCGGCGGCGCCATCGGCGCGCTGCGCGCAAGCTTTGCCGCCGGCCCGCGAAACGCATACGCCGCAGCGCCTGCTGCCTATGCCGCCGCGCCGATGCCGGTGGCCCACGATAGCGCCTATCGGCTTGACGCCGGCGACAGACTGCGGGTCGTGGTCTACGGCCAGGAAGGCCTTACCAACACCTATGCCATCGATGCCGGCGGCGCCATCACCATGCCGCTGATCGGCGCGGTCGGCGCGCGCGGGCGAACGCCCGCCGGCCTTGCCGCGGAGATCTCGGCCAAACTGCGCAACGGCTATATCCGCGACCCTTCGGTGGCGGTGGAGGTCGAAACCTACCGGCCGTTCTTCATCCTCGGCGAAGTCGCCGCTCCAGGCCAATACCCCTACGTGCCCAATATGAGCGTCGAAAGCGCAGTGGCAATCGCCGGCGGTTTCTCGCCCCGCGCCAAACGCGATCAGGTGACGCTGACCCACACCGACAATTCCGGCTCACGGCGCGCCATAGTGCCGCTCGGCACCCCGCTCAGCCCCGGCGATACCATCCTCGCCGGCGAACGCTGGTTCTGAAGCATGTCCGCGACGTCAGACCGGCCGCTTCGAATTCTGCACGCAGTACGCGCGCCGGTCGGCGGGATCTTCCGACACATCCTGGATCTGGCCAATGGACAGGCCGACCGCGGCCACCATGTCGGCATTATCGCCGACGGTCTGACCGGCGGCGCACGCGCGCAGGCAGCGCTGTCCGAGATCGCGCCGCGCCTCAAGCTTGGCGTGCGACGCGTCGCGATTCACCGCGAACCCCATCCCGCCGACCTCCTGGTATGGGCGCATTTCATGTACCTGATCTGGCGGTTAAAGCCGGATGTCATCCACGGACATGGCGCGAAAGCCGGTGCCTTCATCCGCATGAAAGCCCGATCGAAACACTCCATTCGTGTCTACACACCGCATG
>DATGGY010000141.1:0-3743 GCA_035308285.1 Bradyrhizobium sp.
AACGATGCCGGCGGCCTTAACGGGCGCAAGGCGGAACTGCTGGTGCGTGACGACAAGCTCAATCCCGGCGAGGCGGCGACACGGACCCTGGAACTGGTCGAGAAGGAGAAGGTGAACTTCGTCGTCGGCAGTCTTTCCGCCGCGGTTCAGCTCGCGATCAACAACGTCACCAAGGAACGCGGCATCATCTTCAATTCGATCAGCCAGTCCGATGCCATCAACGAGGCGCCGGATTTCAGCCGGTTCACCTTCCACGAAGCGCTCAATCCACACATCACCTCGGGCGCCGTGGGCCGTTACGCCTTCCCGAAATTCGGCAAGAAGGTCGCGTTCCTGACCGCGGACTATGCCTACGGGAATGAAATGGTCCGCGGTTTCCTCGAGGTCGGCAAGACCTTCGGCATTGAAAATCTCGGTGATTTCCGGCACCCGCTCGGCACCAGCGACTTCTCGACCTTGCTGCCGCGCATTCAGGCGCTGAAGCCCGACATCCTGTGCATCAGCAATTTCGGGCGTGATCAGCAGATCTCGCTGAAACAGGCGACCGATTTCGGTATCAAGAGGACCACCCAGATCATCGCGCCGCTGCTCTCGCATGCGAGTCGGGTTGCGGCCGGGCCGCAGGCATTCGAGGGTGTGATCGGCGGATGTTCGTTCTACTGGGGGCTTGAGGACAAATTCGCCTCGACCAAGGCGTTCAACAGCGCCTTCAGCAAGATGTATGACGGCAAGCTGCCGACTGACTATGGCGCGCTCGGCTATGGCGGCACCCGCACCGTGCTGGCTGCCGTCAAGAATGCCGGCAGCGTCGACACCGACAAGGTCATCGCGGCGCTGGAAGCGCTGAAATATGACTTCTACAAGGGACCGCAATACTATCGCAAATGCGACCATCAATCGGTCCAGTCGGTCCTGGTGATCAAGTCGAAGTCGAAGGATATGCGCAATGATTCCGACGTCTTCGAGATCATCAGCACCGACGAGCCCAATGAGAAGAATCTGCGCTCCTGCGAGGAGCTGGCCCACAAGGCCTGACGCCGCAAACGAGGCGCGCCGCTGCCGGGCGCGCCTCGCCGTTGGGGGGAGCGCATGGCCGGTCTGAGCCTTGACCTGATCGCACTGCAGTTGTTTGCCGGCCTCGCGCTCGGCGCCATCTACGTGCTGTTCGCGATCGGCCTTTCCCTGATCTTCGGCATGCTGACCGTGGTCAATTTCGCCCACGGCGCCTTCTACATGGTCGGCGCCTATGTCGGCCTCTACATCCTGATCCTCGGCGGCAATTTCTGGATCTGCCTGATCGCCGTGCCGCTCGCCGTCGGCCTGTTCGGTCTCCTAGTGGAACGCTTCCTGATTCGTCCGCTCTATGGCAGAGGCATCGACTATCCGCTGCTGCTGACGTTCGGCTTGAGCTATGTGATGGTCGAACTGGTGCGGATCGCGTTCGGCAAGACTGGATATCCGTTCGACACGCCGGAGATTTTGCAAGGTGCCGTCAATATCGGGGTCGGATATTTCCCGCTGTATCGTCTGTTCGTGATCGGCGCGACCGCGGCCGTGCTGCTGGCGCTCTGGCTGTTTCTCGAGAGGACAAGCTTCGGCCTGATCATCCGCGCCGGCGCGCGCGATCCGCAGATCGTGCGCGTGCTTGGGGTCGACGTGTCGCGGGTATGGCTGATCGTCTTTGGCATCGGAACGGCGATCGCCGGCTTCGCGGGGCTGTTGGCCGCGCCGCTTCAGGGTGTTATTCCTGAAATGGGCGGCACCATTCTTGCGGAAGCCTTCGTTGTCACCGTCGTCGGCGGCATGGGCTCGATCGGAGGCGCGGTATTGGCAGGACTCCTCGTCGGCGTCGTCGTCAGCATGACCTCGCTGTTTGCGCCCGAGATGGCCAAGGTGTCGATCTTCGCGCTGATGGCGGTGGTTCTGATCGTCCGGCCGCAAGGGTTCTTCGGCCGCGCGGGATTGATGAGCTGAGGTAAATGAGGGGCATGAAGGAGATCACCCAGCCAATGCTGCGGGCAAGGCCGACGCCTGTGAGCTGGTTTCAGTTCGCCATCGCCCATCGCGCCAGCCTTGCGAGCTTCGTGGTGCTAGTGTTTCCGCTGGTGATGCCCTTCACCGCTTTGGCCGTGAACATCCTGATCTATGGCCTGTATGGGCTCGGCTTCAACCTTGTCTACGGCTACCTCGGCCTATTGTCCTTCGGCCACGCCGCGTTGCTTGGAACCGGAGCCTATTTCTGCGGTATCGCGATCGTGCATTTCGGGCTGCCTTGGTTTGCGGCGATTGCGCTCGGCGTTTTCGGCGGGCTTGCGATGGCGGCGGTGATCGGTGTGCTGGCGATCCGCACCCGTGGCATCTATTTCGCGATGGTGACGATGGCGTTGTCGCAATGCGTCTATTACCTGTTCTATCAGGCCGTCGACTGGACCGGCGGCGAGAACGGCCTGCGTGGCATCAATGTGCGGGCGATCGACCTGTTCGGTCTCAAGATCGACTTCATCAATCCGCTCGCCCGTTACTACGTCATCGCCGCCTTTGTGATCGCGGCCTTCTTCGTGCTGTCGCGAATCCTCGCTTCTCCCTTCGGCGCGGTGATCGAGGCGGTGCGCGAAAACGAGACGAGAGCCCGCGCCTCCGGCTATGACGTAACTACGACGCGCCTGCTCACCTTCGTGCTCTCAGGCGGATTTTGCGGGCTCGCCGGCGCGCTGCAAGCCCTGCACCTTTCGATCGTTCCGATCGAAATCCTGCATTACGACACTTCCGGCATCGTGGTGATGATCGCGCTGCTCGGCGGAATGGGAACGTTCTTCGGCCCCATGGTCGGGGCCGCCGCCTTTCTGCTGCTGGAGAATCTCGTTTCGCTCTGGACCGTACACTGGCAGCTCTTTGTCGGTGCGATCTTCATGATCTGCGTATTGTTCTTCCCGGCCGGAATCTGGGGGACGCTGATTTCGCGTGGCAAGCCATGATGAACGCCGGCGCGTCTCCACAAGAGGTCATCCTGCGCACCAGAGGCGTCGGCAAGGTGTTCGGCAAATTCGTCGCGCTGAACAACATCTCGGCGGAGTTCAGCAAGAGCGCGATCACCTCGATCATCGGCCCGAACGGCGCCGGGAAAAGCACCTATTTCAACCTCTTGTCCGGGGCTCTCTCGCCCTCGAGCGGCCGCGTCGAATTCGAAGGCCGCGACGTGACCGGGCTCCCCCAGCACCGCTTTGCCCATATGGGTATCGCGAAGTCTTATCAGATCACCAACGTATTTCCGCAATTGACGACGCGGGAAAATATCCGCGTCGGATTGCAGGCGCTGGTGTCGCGTTACGACATGTGGCGTCCGCGCGCCAGGCTGCGCGAACTGGCCGAGCAGGCGGATGAATTGCTGGCGTTGGTGGGGTTGTGGGAATCGCGCGAGCGAACTGCGAAGACGCTTGCGCATGGCGAGCAGCGCGCGCTCGAAATCGGCATGGCGCTGGCGAGCCGGCCGCGGCTATTGCTGCTGGATGAGCCGACCGCCGGCATGAGCCCGGAAGAAACCGGCATCATGATGGACCTGATCGTGAAGCTCGCCGGCGAGCGCACCGTCATCTTGGTCGAGCACAAGATGAAACTCGTGCTCGGGATCAGCAACCGCATCCTGGTGCTTCACCATGGCGAGCTGCTCGCGGAGGGGACGCCAGCCGAGGTTCGCCAGAACGAAGCGGTGAAGCGGGTCTATCTCGGTCAGCGGGAGCACTGAG
>DATGGY010000142.1:0-19024 GCA_035308285.1 Bradyrhizobium sp.
TCATCGTCCTGCATGCCCTTCTTGAAGGCCTTGATGCCCTGGGCAACGTCTCCCATCAGGTCGGAAATCTTGCCACGACCGAACAGCAGCAGGACGACTGCGATCACGACGATCCAGTGCCAAATGCTAAGCGAACCCATCCTGCAACCCTCCAAACACGCGGGGCCTTAAGACCCCGCCCTAACTTTACCGGAAAGTAGGCTCAGGAGGTGTCAAAAACAAGGACTTAAGGCGCGCAAATCCGTGTTACGCCGCGAAGCGTTAATGCCTGGCCAGCCAAGGCCGCTGAGCGCCTGCAAACAGACGAAACCGGCTCTGCGCTAGCCTCCCTGGCCGTTTTCAGGCTCGACCGGAGGGGAGAACGCCAGTTCCAGATCGCCCACCTCCAGCGGATCTTCATCCTCGCGCAAGGCCGGGTCGTCGGAAGGCGTCGGCACGTTGAAGCCGGACGGCAGCCGTGAATCCAGCAAGCCCGTTCCCTTCAATTCCTCAAGACCCGGCAGATCGCTCAGGGTCTCAAGGCTGAACTGCGACAAAAAGGCTTCCGTAGTTCCGAAGGTGAGCGGACGTCCCGGGGTCTTGCGGCGGCCGCGCGGGCGAATCCATCCGGTCTCCAAGAGGACATCGAGCGTTCCCTTGGAGGTGACGACGCCGCGGATCTCCTCGATCTCCGCGCGGGTGACCGGCTGATGATAGGCGATGATGGCAAGCATCTCGATCGCGGCGCGCGATAGTCGCCGCGTCTCCGTGCTCTCGCGGGTCATCAGCCAGGACAGGTCGCCCGCGGTACGGAAGGTCCACTTATTGGCGACCCGGACGAGGTTGACGCCACGCGAAGCATATTCCGCCTGTAGCTGCGCAAGCGCGGCCTTGATGTCGACCCCCTCCGGCATCCGCTTTGCGAGCACTGCCTGGTCGAGCGGCTCGGATGAGGCGAACAGCAACGCTTCCAGCAACCGCAATTCCTCGGGGCGCGCTTGCGGACTCACGGAGTGCTCCTCGGCATCGACTTTGCGTTTTTCCGCCAGGCTTGCCATGGCACGGTCTCCTTCTTCCACTTACTCAGTGTTCCGATCCCGAAGTTCGCTACCCATCGCGTCGACCTCTGATGCGAACTTCGGAACCAAAGGGACACTGCAATTTCAATTCTCCGACAGATCCGGCGCGGTCATCGCGTCGGACGCTGGTTGCGGCGGACGCTTTCGAAAATACAACGGCGCGAACGGCTCTTGCTGATGCAATTCGACCGCACCTTCCCTGACCAGTTCGAGCGCGGCGGCGAAACTGGAGGCAAAAACCGTGGCCTTTTGCGAGGGATCGACCACGTAGTTGATGAGGTATTCGTCGAGGCGGCTCCAGTCCTCCGCCATGCCGACAAGACGCTCGAGCGAGGCTCGGGCTTCGCTGAGCGACCACACCGTGCGCCTGGTCAGATGCACCGACGCCAGCACCCGCTGCTGACGTTGCGCGGCATAGGCCGTGAGCAGATCGAACAGCGTGGCGGTGTATCTGGGATGCCGGATCTCGGCGATGGTTTCGGGATTGCCGCGCGGAAAGATGTCGCGCTGCAATTGCGGACGATTCATCAGGCGATTTGAGGCCTCACGGATGGCCTCAAGCCGACGCAGCCGGTTGGCCAGCGCGGTCGCCATTTCCTCCGCGCTCGGTCCGTCGGCGGTGGCGGGCTCGGGCAGCAGCAGACGGGATTTGAGATAGGCGAGCCATGCCGCCATGACGAGATAGTCGGCAGCGAGTTCGAGGCGGATTTTCCGCGCCGCCTCGATGAAGCTCAGGTACTGGTCCGCCAGCGCCAGGATGGAAATCTTGGCGAGATCGACCTTCTGTTGGCGCGCCAGCGCAAGCAGAAGGTCGAGCGGGCCCTCATAGCCCTCGACGTCCACGACCAGCGCGGGTTCGTTGCCGGCAATTTCGGCGGGTCGTCCGGTTTCAAACGACAGAATTTCCGCGGTCATGCGCCCGTCGTCCCCGCCCCGCTCATTATCGCATCCAGTTCCGCCCGGCCCGCCACGCGATCAAATGGTTTCGGCGCGCGGCGCGACGCCAGCGCCCGCCTAGCGCGCTCCAGCGCCTTACCCGACAATTCCGGCGTCTCGGCGGCGACTTCGCGCATCTCCTCAAGCTTGCCGTTACAATGGAGGACCATGTCGCAACCTGCGGAAAAGATGGCCTCAGTCCGTTCGGCGATCGATCCCGAAAGCGCATTCATCGACACGTCATCACTCATCAACAAACCTTGGAACCCAATCACGCCGCGAATCACCCGCTCGACGATTGTCGCAGAAGTCGTGGCCGGATGGACCGGGTCGAGCGCGCTAAACACAACATGTGCGGTCATCGCCATCGGCAGGTCGGCTAGCGGCTGAAAGGCGGCAAAATCGGTACGTTCCAGCTCATTTCTCGAAGTATTGACTTCAGGAAGCCGAAAATGGCTATCCGCTGTTGCCCGCCCATGCCCGGGAATGTGTTTAAGTACAGGTAAAATGCCACCATCTTTCAACCCTTCAGTCACGGCGCGGGCGATCGCAGCGACCTTCTCCGGGTTGGTGCCGTAGGCCCGGTCGCCAATGACGGTATCGGCGCCGGGAACCGGCACATCGGCAAGCGGCAAGCAATCCACGTTGATTCCGAGCGCCTCAAGGTCAGCCGCTATCAGCCGCGCGCTCAGCCGCGCCGCCGACAGGCCGAGCTTCCGATCGACGTCATAGAGCGCGCCAAACAGGGCCCCGGGTGGATAGACCGGCCAATACGGCGGGCCGAGGCGTTGGACCCGACCGCCCTCCTGGTCGATCAGGACCGGAGCGTCGAGGGAACCCGCGACTTTTCGCATCTCTGCAACCAGTAGACCAACCTGCTGCGGCGTTTCGACGTTACGCTTGAAGAGAATAAATCCCCACGGCCGCTCAGACCGGATGAATTCGCGCTCTGCGGCGCTCAACTCCGGTCCGGATACGCCTGTGATGAATGCGCGGGCCTGCATCGGGGCCGATTAGCCCGCTGAAGGCGCGGGGGTCAACAAGTGCCGGAAGCCGGCTGTTAGTTCCTTTGGACGATGCATTGGCCACCGGCCGTCTTCAGGCTGGTGCAGAGCTGGGAAGCTTCGTCGGACGAACCGAAGGGGCCGACCATGGCCCGGTAGTAGACACCCTTCTCGCCGAGGTCGGCGCGTTTGATCAACGGCGTGTGAGATCCGAGCACCGAAGGGAACTTGCCCTGGAGCGCTTTGTAGGAAGCCTGTGCGTCGGCCTCGCTACGTTGCGACGATACCTGCACGAGATATCCACCACTCGCGCCGCCCGCGCTCGGCGGGGTTTGCGTGGGATTGGTCGCGGCCATCCGGGTTGGAGGTTCGGCGGCAGCCGGTTGGCCCTGCGGCGCGAGCGACAAGGGTCCGTTAGCATTGGCCGCGCTTGGATTGCCCGCGGAGGCCGTGCGCGTTGCAGACGTACGCGCGGCCGCGGCGGGCCTTGCACCGGCAGGTGGATTGGCCGCCGGCGCCACCGGGTTCGCTGCCGGGTCTGCCGGGTCGCCGCGGACCGAGAACGTTTTGATCCTTCGCGGCTCATTGTTGGGCAGCGTGCCATTGGTCGAATTTGCCGGCAGTGGCGCGCTTGGCGCTGCACTTGCTATCGTTGGCGGAGAGCCGTTCTGGTTCAGCGGCGGAAATACGACGCGCGGACCTGACCTTGTGCTGACGTCAACGGGGGCTTCCTCGCGGGGAACGATTTTCTCGTTGCCTTCGCCGGTCTGCATGCGATCCGGAACCTTCGCTCCGGCATCCGTGGGGGTCGGAACAATCTTGGTCGGACCGGCGTCGGCCCTGATGATCGGCGGCTCACCGTTGCGGGCCGATCCCATATAGGTACGGTAGGCAAAGGCGCCGCCGACGCCAAACACGGCCAGCACCAGCACGGCAAAGACGGTGATCATCCCGCCACGGCGCTTCGGGGCCTGCTCTTCGCCCTCGTTGTAATCGTCCTGGTAAACGTCATCGGCGTAGGCTTGATCGTGTTGGTCGTGTTGATCGTCCTGCGCGATCCCGCCGTATAGGGCATCATCGTAGCGCGACAGATCGGCCTTTTGCTCCGGATCGACGTATTGTCGCGCGTCGTCATAATCCGCCTCGCGGGCGGCGGCTGGGGCCGCGTAGCGGTGTAGCGGATGCACAATGGCGGGATAATCCTGCTGCGGTTGCGGCGGCGCCTCATGCCTCGCTGCGTGCTGCACCCAGGACGGGGGGCCCGGCGCGGGGTCGTCATCGAAGGGTTCTACCGGGACCTCATAGGGATCTTGCTGCTGGTATTGATCCTGCGTCCTTGCGCGTGGTTGAACCGGCAAATTGGCCCGCCCCATGGTGGCGAACGGATCGTTCTGGCCAATCAGGCGCGCCAACTCCGCCAGCGGATCACTCTCGCCCTTGGCAGATGCGCGCGTCTCGTCGCTGCGATCATAGTTGTCGTCAGCTGGGAAACGTCTGTCCTGATATCGATCAACCATCGTGATGATGCGTCCCCTTGGGGAAAGCCGCCAACCCGCTTGTTATAAACGAACCGGCCCTCGCCGGAAGCCACTCCCAAATCCGCCAAGGAGTGGCGCCTCGATCAACGCATCTCGTCCGGAGCATCGACGCCCAGAACGGCCAGCCCGGATGCCAAAACCGAAACTACGCCCTGAACGATAGCCAGTCGGGCCTTTGTCATCTCAGCATCATTATTTATAATGAAGCGTAAATAGGGCAAATCGCGCCCCCTCGTCCAAAGCGCGTGAAATTCGCTGGCGAGATCATACAGATAAAAAGCGATTCGGTGAGGCTCATGTGCCGACGCCGCGGCCTCGACCGTCCGGGGGTATAGCGCCAGCCGCCGCAAGATGTCGAGTTCCGCCAGGTCGGTCAGGCGGTCCAGCGCGGCGTCAGCCAGGAAGGCGGCCCGAGCGACGGCTTCCTCCGGCAGGTCCGGTATCACCTCGCGTGCGTTGCGGAAAACCGAGTTGCCCCTTGCGTGCCCGTACTGGACGTAAAAAACCGGGTTCTCGCGCGACTGCTCGATGACCTTGGCGAGGTCGAAATCGAGCACCGCATCGTTCTTCCGGTACAGCATCATGAAGCGGACGGCATCCTTGCCGACCTCGTCGACCACTTCGCGCAGCGTGACGAAATCGCCCGACCGCTTCGACATCTTCACCGGCTCGCCGTTGCGCAACAGCTTGACGAGCTGCACGATCTTGACGTCGAGCACGGCCTTGCCGTCGGTGACCGCCTTGATCGCCGCTTCCACGCGTTTGACATAACCACCGTGATCGGCGCCCCAGACATCGACAAGGTTGTGAAAGCCGCGCTCGAATTTGTCCCGGTGGTAGGCGATATCCGAGGCAAAGTAGGTGTATGAGCCATCGGATTTGATCAGTGGCCGATCGACATCATCGCTAAAGGCGGTAGCGCGAAACAACGTCTGCTCACGATCCTCGTAGTCCTCGATCGCGCCACCTTTCGGTGGCGGCAGGCGGCCCTCGTAAATGTCACCCTTGGAACGCAGAAAGTCGATGGTCTGAGCGACGCGGTTGACGTTGACCTCGATGAGCGACCGCTCGGAAAAGAACACATCGTGCTGGATATTGAGCGCGGCGAGATCGCCCTTGATCGCGTCCATCATCATCGCGACGGCCTTGGCACGGACAATCGGCAGCCACTGGCGTTCGGGCATCGCCGAAAGTCCGTCGCGATACTCGGCCGACAACGCCTGCCCAACCGGTTTCAGATAATCGCCGGGATAAAGCCCTTCGGGGATTTCGCCGATGTTTTCGCCAAGCGCCTCGCGATAACGAAGGAAGGCGGAGCGAGCCAGCACATCGACCTGCGCGCCGGCATCGTTGATGTAATATTCGCGCGTGACGTCGTAGCCAGTGAACTGAAGCAGGCTGGCGAGAGCGTCGCCAAACACCGCGCCCCGGCAATGTCCGACATGCATCGGCCCCGTGGGATTGGCCGAGACGTATTCGACGTTGACCTTCTCACCCGCCCCGAACTCGCTTCGCCCGTACGAACTGCCTCGACGCAAGACTTCGCGCAGCGTGTCTGGCCAGACCGACGCTTTCAAGGTGAGATTGATGAAGCCCGGACCGGCGACGTCGACCGAGGCAATCAAATCGTCGGCACGAAGCCCATTCGCAATCTTTTCCGCAAGCTCGCGCGGTTTTGTCCTGGCCTCCTTGGCGAGCACCATGGCGGCGTTGGTCGCCATATCGCCGTGGGTCGGGTCTTTGGGCGGCTCGACCACGATGCGCGACAAATCGGCTCCAGCCCCAAGTTCCGTCGTACAGACGCCGCGCACGCGCGTCAGCACGTTGGCGAAAAGATGTTGCATCGAGGGTTTGTCGACCATCGCCGCCGCCTAACGCAAATCCGGGGTCGAGTCAAAAAGCCTCTGATGCTCGTTCAGCGCGAAGCGATCGGTCATGCCGGCGATGAAGTTTCCGATCCGCCGCGCCCGCCCGGTTTCCGTCTCGCTGCTATTGCCCGGCGGCAGCCATTCCGGAGGCAAGGCGGCTGGATGACTTTGGTAGCGTGCGAATAGATCGAAGACGATTTGTTCGGCATCCCCCATCACCCGCATTACCCGCTCGTGCCGGTACATCCTCTGCTTCAGGAATGCCTTGATCGCAGCTTCGGCGTCCGCCATTTCCGCCGGAAACGCGATCAGCATCTCGCCGTGGTTTCGAACATCGTCGACGCTGGCCGGCCGAACCCGTGCCAGGCGCCGGCCTGCTTCCAGGACCACAGCCCCAATCAGGCTGGAAATCAGTTCGCGCACCATTTCGGCGCCGCGCCTGCTGTCGTCGAGTAGCGGATAATGCCCGTCGATCTCCGCGATGATCTCGGCGACGAACGGGATGACCTTGAGATCGTCGATGGTGAATAGCCCGGCCCGCAAGCCGTCGTCGATGTCGTGGGCATCATAGGCGATGTCATCGGCGGTGGCGGCGACCTGCGCTTCGAGCGAGGCGAAGCTCCACAATTCTAGATCGCAGGTTATGACAAAATCGGAAATGCCCGTGGGAATGCCATGCTCACGATACGGTCCGACCGCCTCGCCGTTGCGCGCGATCAGTGGGCCGTTGTGTTTGACGATCCCCTCGAGGGATTCCCAAGTCAGATTGAGCCCGTCGAATTCGGGATAGCGATGCTCCAGCGCGGTGACCACGCGCAAGGTCTGGGCGTTGTGATCGAAACCGCCATGGGCCCGCAGACAGGTATCCAGCGCCCGTTCGCCTGCGTGTCCGAACGGGGGATGGCCAAGGTCGTGGGCGAGTGCCAGCGTTTCCGTCAGATCTTCATCCAGACCAAGCTGGCGGGCCAGCGCCCGGGCGATTTGCGCCACCTCCAGCGTGTGGGTCAGCCGGGTGCGATAGTGATCGCCCTCGTGGAACACGAAGACCTGGGTCTTGTACTTGAGGCGCCGAAACGCCGTGGAATGAATGACCCGGTCGCAATCGCGCCGGAAAGGGCTGCGGGTCCTGCTCGGCGGCTCGGCGAATTCTCGCCCCCGGCTGTGGTCGGGATCGCAGGCGTAGACCGAGCGAGGGGCAGCCATTCCAACAGACACTGGGGATTCATCTCCTGATGGTTTGATTCTGTCGCCCGGCGCACTTAACTATGCTCAATACCGGATTCCAGATAAATCGGTTCCGGCACCAGTATTCGGAGGCTATATGACCACCGCCGTTACCATCAGCGAGCGCGCAGCGCGCCGGATTGGCGAAATCCTCAAAAATGAGGGTGACGGCGCCATGCTGCGGATCAGCGTTGAAGGCGGCGGCTGCTCCGGTTTCCAATACAAGTTCGACGTCGAGCATGCACGCGCCGAGGATGATCTCGTGATCGCGCGCGACAGCGCCGTCGTGCTGGTCGATCCCGCCTCGGTGCCGTTTCTTGCGGGTTCGGAGGTTGATTTCGTCGACGACCTGATCGGGGCATCGTTTCGGGTCGTCAACCCGAACGCAACGGCGTCCTGCGGCTGCGGCACCAGTTTCTCGATCTGAGAGATCATTACCGACGATGCGCATCGCGACCTGGAACGTCAATTCGATCCGGCAAAGGATCGAGAATCTGATGACCTGGTTGAAGGAATGTTCGCCCGACATCGTCTGCCTTCAGGAAATCAAATGCACCGACGAGGCCTTCCCGCGGCTTGAGTTCGAGGCGCTCGGCTACAACGTCGTGACCCACGGCCAGAAGACCTTCAATGGCGTGGCGCTGTTGTCAAAACTCCCGTTCGACGAAACCAAATCAGGGCTCGCCGGCGACGACGAAGACGCGCACGCGCGATTTCTCGAAGGCGTAGTGACCCTGAGGAGCGGGGTTCTTCGCATCGCCTGTTTGTATTTGCCCAACGGCAACCCGCCAGACACCGAGAAATACCCCTATAAACTCAAATGGATGTCGCGGCTCCTTGAGTATTCGAAGCAGCGACTTAAAGCAGAAGAACCGTTGGTGCTGGCGGGAGATTTCAACGTCATCCCAAAGGGGGAAGACGTTCACAATCCGGCCGCCTGGGCCAACGACGCCCTGTTTCGGCCGGCCACCCGGGAAAGCTTCCAATCGCTGCTTGGCCTTGGTCTAACGGATGCGCTGCGCGCGGTCAGCGACGCCCCGAGCCAGTACACGTTCTGGGATTATCAGGCGGGCGCCTGGCAGAAAAACCAGGGCTTGCGCATCGATCACCTGCTGCTGTCGCCGCAGGCCAGCGACCGTCTCATCGATGCGGGGATCGACAGTTACGTCCGCGCCTGGGAAAAGCCGTCGGATCACGTTCCGGTCTGGATTGATCTCAATCTTGAGGCGGCGTAGGGCGCAAACAAGACCCTTCCGTGCGTGTCGCGCGAGGAATCAATCCTTGCGGCCCTGCACCCAGTGCTCGAGCATCTGCAGCGCCATCACGCGGTCGTCGTTGGACGCCTTGGCGAACGCCTTGTTGTAGCTGTCCTTGATCCAGGCCTCATCCGGCGAGGCGCCGGCAAGCGCCAGCGTCAACCACATCAGTCCGCGTGCCGCCTGGCGCGGCAGCCGGTCGCCGTTGAACAGCATCTGACCGAGCAGGGCCTGCGCCTGGTGCTGGCCCTTCTGGGCGGCAAGGCCCAACCAGCGCGTCCCATAGCGGAAATCGTCGCGCGAGGTGCCCGCACTCTTCAGGTAGAGCCGGGCCAGATCGTACTGCGCGTCGGCGTTACCGAAATACGAGGCCGCGTAGGAGAACATCTCCCTCGCCCGTTCCGGATCGGATTTGATCTTCGAATTCGGAATGCCGCTGAGATAGTACCGCCCGAGCGCGACAAACGCGTTGGCAACGATCTCGGCCTGCGGCGCCGACGGACTGTCTTCGGCGTGGGCATTGGCAATACGGCTGAAATATTCGAACGCGCGCAAATCATCCTGCGCGACGCCGTCGCCGTCCGCATACATCCGGCCCAGTTTCCACTGAGCGATCGGATGACCGCCTTCGGCGGCATATTGCAACGACGTGAGCGAGCTATCGGGCGCGGACGGGGGAATGGCCTTCTTCAAGGCGGCCGCTGCCCCCGGCTGGGCGGTCACCACCGGAACGGCCGCATCTTGATTGACCGGCGCTCCGTCGAAGGCGAATCCCTGCGTGGCCACCGGCGCGGCCAAAATCAGCGCTAAAATGGTACGCTCAAATATCCGCATAGCACAACTTCTCGTGCGCTCCGCCCGGGTGGGTCACTGCGCCGGATACCGCCGGCCCGACCTGCTGGGCGTACTTCCACAGAGCACCTGACGTATGATTGGTCTCGCGCGGCCTCCATTTGGTTTTGCGCTCGGCCAGCTCCGCATCGGTCAATTTTACGTTAAGAATCCCGGTGGCCGCGTCGATCTCGATGGTGTCACCGTCGCGCAACAGTGCGATCGGCCCACCGACGGCCGCTTCCGGTCCGACATGGCCGATACAGAAGCCGCGCGTCGCGCCAGAGAACCGGCCATCGGTGATCAGTGCAATCTTACCGCCCGTGCCTTGGCCGGTCAGCGCTGCCGTGGTTGACAGCATTTCGCGCATGCCGGGGCCGCCACGCGGTCCCTCATAACGGATGACGATGACCTCGCCTTCCCGGTAAGTCCTCTTCTGGACCGCCTCGAAGGCATCCTCCTCACGGTCGAAGCAACGGGCGGGACCGACAAATTTCAAGTTCGACATGCCCGCGACCTTCACGATCGCGCCTTCGGGCGCGAGATTTCCCTTCAGGCCGACGACGCCGCCTGTGACCGTGATCGGCTTGTCGGCGGGCCGCACGACATCCTGGTGCGGGTTCCACTTCACGCTCTTGAGATTTTCGGCGATCGTCCGGCCAGTGACCGTCAAGCAGTCACCGTTCAAGTAGCCGTTATCGAGCAGCGTTTTCATCAGAAGCGGTATTCCACCAGCTTCAAACATGTCTTTGGCGACATAACGACCGGCGGGCTTCAAATCCGCGACATACGGTGTCTTTTTGAAGATTTCCGCCACGTCAAACAGGTCGAACTTGATCCCGCATTCGTGAGCGATTGCCGGCAGGTGTAACGCAGCATTGGTGGAGCCGCCCGATGCGGCGACAACGGCGGCAGCATTCTCCAGCGATCGGCGCGTGACGATGTCACGGGGCCGGACATTCTGGGTGATCAACTCCATCACCTTCTCGCCGGCGGTCATGCAAAACGCGTCGCGAATTTCGTAAGGCGCAGGCGCCCCGGCCGAGTAGGGCAAGGCAAGCCCAATGGCCTCCGACACCGTCGCCATGGTGTTGGCGGTGAATTGTGCGCCGCACGCGCCGGCGGAGGGACAAGCCACCCGCTCGATTTCATCGAGATCGGCGTCGGACATGGCACCGACGGAATGCTTGCCCACCGCCTCGAACATGTCCTGCACTGTGACCTGCTGACCACGGAAATTGCCGGGCAGAATCGAGCCGCCATAGATGAAGATCGACGGCACATTGAGCCGCACCATTGCCATCATCATTCCCGGCAGCGATTTGTCGCAGCCCGCAATACCAACCAGCGCGTCGTAAGAATGGCCGCGCACAGTCAGTTCGACGGAATCGGCGATGCACTCGCGCGATGGCAACGAGGAGCGCATGCCGTCGTGGCCCATCGCGATGCCGTCGGTCACGGTGATGGTGCAAAATTCGCGCGGGGTGCCGCCAGCTGAGGCAACGCCCTTCTTGACCGCCTGGGCCTGACGCATCAGCGAGATATTGCAGGGCGCGGCCTCGTTCCAACAGGATGCCACACCGACGAACGGCTGGTGGATCTGCTCGGTCGTCAATCCCATAGCGTAGAGATACGAGCGGTGCGGCGCCCTTTCCGGGCCTTCCGTCACATGACGGCTCGGTAGTCTCTTCTTGATGCTGGTCTTGGCGTCCATCGAAGAACCTGTTTCCCCAGCCATCTCTCGTGCGAACCGGGAAATTGAAATTTCCCCTTCGCCTTCGCGAGAGCGCCGCGGCCTTCTGCCTAGAAACAATGATTTCACGGAGGGGTGTGGCAAAAAAGCGGCGCAGGCGGGCGTAGGCCACAAAGGACATGAAATGTTCGATAAGTGTTGCGCTAGCGCAACAATCGTGGCCCGATGGCAACCATTTGTTAGTATCGTTGGTTCGGGGGGAACAGGTCTCTAAGGATGCAAAATGAGTACAGAACAATTTTTGCGTAACACGAATGCCGCGCACAATTCCTTTCTTCAAGAGGATGCTGGCTAGATATTCAGCACGCGCCCGTACGCATCCAGCACCGCTTCTTTCATCATTTCGGACAGGGTCGGATGCGGGAACACGGTATGCATGAGCTCCTCTTCCGTGGTCTCCAAATTCATCGCAACCACATAACCCTGGATCAGTTCGGTGACTTCGGCGCCAATCATGTGCGCACCGAGCAATTGGCCGGTCTTCTTGTCGAAGACCACCTTGACCAATCCCTGATCCTCGCCGAGCGCAATGGCTTTGCCGTTGCCGACGAAGGGGAACCGGCCGACGCGAATCTCGCGCCCGCCCTCCTTCGCCCTCGCCTCGGTCAAGCCGACCGAAGCTACCTGCGGATTGCAATACGTGCATCCGGGAATGAGGTTCTTGTCCATCGCATGCGGATGCAGCCCCTTAATGGCTTCGACGCAGACCACGCCCTCATGTTCGGCCTTGTGCGCCAGCATCGGAGGACCTGCGACATCGCCGATGGCGTAGATGCCGGGCACGTTGGTCTTGCCGTAACCGTCGATCACCACGCAGCCGCGCTCGGTTTTGACGCCGAGTTTCTCAAGGCCGAGGCCTTCGATATTGCCGACTACGCCGACGGCCGAAATCACCCGCTCGACTTCGATCATCTCGGGTTTCTTGCCGTCGTCGATGGTGGCGACCACGCTGTCGGCCTTTTTCTCCAGCTTTGTCACTTTGGTGTCGGTAAGTATCTTGATGCCCTGTTTCTCGAAGCGCTTGCGTGCAAGGCCCGCAATCTCCGCATCCTCCACGGGGAGAATCTGCGGCAAGACCTCGACCACGGTGACATCGGCGCCCATGCTGTGGAAGAAGGAGGCAAATTCGATGCCGATCGCGCCGGAGCCTACGACGAGCAATGACTTCGGCATCTTTTCCGGCACCATCGCTTCGAAATAGGTCCAGACCAGCTTCTTGTCCGGCTCGAGTCCCGGCAGCACGCGCGGCCGGGCGCCGGTGGCGATAATGATATGCTTGGCCTGATAGGCCCCCTCGCCCAGCGCGCCCTTCGGCGCTTCGGCGGCGGATTTCTTCACCGTGACCTTACCCGGCGCGTCGATGGCTGCCTCGCCCCAGATGACCGTCACCTTGTTCTTCTTCATCAAAAACCCGACGCCATCGTTGAGGCGTTTGGAGACGCCGCGCGAGCGCTGCACCACGGCCTTGGCGTCGTAGGAGACTTTCTCGGCCGATAATCCGTAGTCCTTCGCATGCTGCATGTAGTGATAGATTTCGGCGGAGCGCAGCAGCGCCTTGGTCGGGATGCAGCCCCAGTTCAGGCAAATGCCACCGAGATAGGATTTCTCGACGATCGCGGTCTTGAAGCCGAGCTGGGCTGCGCGAATGGCGGTGACGTAGCCGCCGGGGCCTGAGCCGATGATGATGATGTCGAAGGATGTGTCGGCCATGGCTATTACAATCGTTGTGCGAGGATTAACTGGTAGTTGCGTCATTGCCTGCGACAAACGCGAAGCGTTTGCGCAGGGGAGCCCTTGCGACGACCCCGCTCCGCTCGCCGCGCGAGCTTTGCGGGGTCGGAGTCCGCCGAAGCGCCTGAGCGCGTAGGCGGAAGCAATCCACCTTGTCGCGCCATGGATTGCCTCGCTGCACTCGCAATGACGGCATAAGTCATACCATCATCATGACAGGATTTTCGATCAGCATCTTGAATGCGCCGATCAGTTCTGCGCCGAGCGCGCCATCGATCGCGCGGTGATCGCACGACAGCGTCACGCTCATGATCTGCGCCGCTTCGATCTTGCCGTGGCGGACCACGGCGCGCTCTTCGCTGGTGCCGACTGCAAGGATAGTGGCGTGCGGTGGATTGATCACAGCGGTAAAATCCCTGATGCCGTACATGCCGAGGTTGGAGATGGCCGTGGTGCCGCCCTGATATTCTTCAGGCTTGAGCTTGCGGGCCCGTGCGCGCCCCGCAAAATCCTTCATCTGGCTTGAAATCGTGGCTAGCGTTTTGGTTTCGGCCCTGCGAATGATTGGTGTGATCAGGCCGCCGGGCATCGCTACGGCTACTCCGATATCGGAATATTTGTGCTTGACCATGCCGGATTCGGTCCAGCTCACATTGCAGTTGGGAATGCGCTGGAGCGCGATCGCCATCGCCTTGATGACGAAGTCGTTGACCGAGAGCTTGTAGAGCGGTTTCTTTTCCTTGTCCTTCGGCGCGGCCGCGTTGATCTCCTCGCGCGCCGCGAGCAGTTTGCCGACGTCGCAGTCCATCGTCAGGTAGAAGTGCGGGATGGTCTGCGCGGCGGCCGTTAGCCTTTGCGCGATCGTGCGTCGCATGCCGTCATGCGGCACGATTTCGTAGCTGCCGGGCTCGAACAGCGCGAGCACCTGCTGGTCCGACATCGCAGGCGCGATCGCCGGCGCGCCGGTTGGCATTGCCGCCGGCGCCTTCAGCCCTTTGCCGGATCTGGCCTCGGCGACGTCGCGAGCGATCACGCGGCCATGCGGGCCCGATCCGCTGATCCGGGCGACGTCGATGCCGGCCTCCTTGGCGAGACGCCGGGCCAGCGGCGAGGAAAAGGTCCGGGCGTGGCCATTGCTTCGGGGTGCGGAAGTTTGTGGCTGAGGTGCGGGACCGGCAAGGGAAGGCGCCACTGGCCTTGGCGTCGGTGCCGCAGAAGGTGACGACGACGACGCCGGCTTCGCGGCGGGAGCTTGGGGAGCAGGCGCTGCCTTCGGCGGCGCGCTGGCGGCACCTGCGCCTGCCGATTTGACGTCCTCGCCGTCGCCGGCGAGCACCGCGATCACATCATTGACCGCGACATCCTGGGTCCCTTCAGGGACCAGTATTTTCGCGATCGTGCCCTCATCGACCGCCTCGACTTCCATGGTCGCCTTGTCGGTTTCGATTTCAGCGATCACATCGCCGGACCTGACCTTGTCGCCCTCTTTCTTGAGCCACTTGGCAAGGTTGCCCTTCTCCATCGTCGGCGACAGCGCAGGCATCAGAATGTTAATGGGCATGCTGACCTCTCAGAATATTCTTGCTCGTTGTCTTCCTTTATGTCGGAAGCCAACCAAAGATCGTTTGGGTGCCGCCGCGATCCGACGAACGATTGAAGATCCGCCTCAATTGCCAATGTCGCCCTGCCAGAGGCGCTCATTCGCGGGGATCGACCGCCACGATTTCATCATCTTGACCGATCGCTCGTCCGCCAGATCGATATAGGGAATACCGAATTGCGTCAGGATATCCTTAGCCCCCGAAAAGGTGACGGACTCGCCAATCACCAGAAGCGAAAGCTTAAAGAGCCCGATCGCGCCCGCACACATCGAACAGGGCGACAGCGTCGTATACATGACGGTGTCGTGGAAGGAGATCAGCCCGGCATTGCGCAGGCACGACATCTCGCCGTGAAGAATGACGTTCTTCTCCTGAACCCTGCGGTTATGCCCGCGGGCGATGATCTTTCCTTCGCGCGTTAGCACCGCGCCGATCGGCAGTCCGCCCTCGGCGATGCTGAGTTCCGCTTCGCGAATGGCCTCAGCCATTAAATCGAAATGATGGGGATCGACTGCCACACTCAGTGTCCCTGTTCCGACCGCGGCGCGGTGCGACCCAAATCGGTCGGCCGCGCGATTTCGGCTTCGAACATGTCGATGATGCGCCTCAGCGCTTCGTCCTCGCTGCAGGCGCCTTCGCGGGCATAGGCGCGCGAGGCGTGGCGCGCGACGTCGACCAGCAGCAGGCCCCACATATCGGGCTCCTCGAAGGCGCGCGCGAACGCAATCGAAAGTCCGCCGTCGACCACAAAGGCGCGCAACACTTCGGTGGCATCGTCGCGGCCTATGACGTCTGGCGGTAAAGGCTGTTCTTTCGGACCGATCATGCGTCACCGATACGAAACGGCCTTGGCGGCCGCGACCACCTCGGCCACCGAGGGCAAAGCGAGCTTTTCGAGATTGGCGGCATAAGGCATCGGCACGTCCTTGCCCGACACCCGCGTCACCGGCGCATCGAGATAATCGAACGCGTGCTCCATGATCCGCGCGGCTACTTCAGCCCCGACGCCGCTTTGCTGCCAACCCTCTTCGACGGTGACGGCGCGGCCGGTCTTCATGACAGAGGCGACGATGGTGTCGGTATCCAGCGGACGTAACGTCCGCAGATCGACGATCTCGGCCTCGATACCCTCCCTGGCCAGTTCGTCCGCGGCCTTCAGCGCGTAGGTCATGCCGTTCGACCACGAGATGATGGTGATGTGACTGCCCGTGCGCGCTACGCGCGCTTTGCCGATCGGAATCACGTAATCGTCGAGCTTGGGTACCTCGCCGGAATGACCGTACAGCACTTCGTTTTCGAGGAAGATCACCGGATTGGGATCGCGGATCGCCGCTTTCAGCAACCCTTTGTAATCAGCGGCCGAGAACGGCGCGATCACCTTGAGGCCCGGGATTTGCGAATACCAGGCGGAATAATCCTGGCTGTGCTGGGCGGCAACCCGCGCGGCCGCGCCGTTGGGTCCGCGGAACACGATCGAACATCCCATCTGTCCGCCCGACATATACAGCGTCTTCGCCGCGGAGTTGATGATCTGATCGATCGCCTGCATGGCGAAGTTGAAGGTCATGAACTCGACGATGGGTTTTAAGCCGGCCATCGCAGCGCCGACGCCGACGCCGGCAAAACCATGCTCGGTGATCGGCGTGTCGATGACGCGCCTGGCACCGAACTCCTGCAGCAATCCCTGGCTAACCTTGTAGGCGCCCTGATATTCCGCGACCTCCTCGCCCATCAGAAATACGTCCGGGTCCCTGCGCATTTCCTCGGCCATGGCATCGCGCAAGGCTTCGCGGATGGTCATGGTCACCATCTGCGTGCCTTCGGGCACTTCCGGATCAGGCGCGGCGGCGGCCCTTGGTGCGGGAGCGAGGCCCTCGCCGACCGGCGACCGCGGCTCGGCGACTTTCTGTGCGACGGCGGGAGAAACCGGCACGGCCATCGGCGCCGGCGCCTTGGCGAGATCGGCGGCGGTCTCGCCGTCAGCCAGGATGGTCGCAATCGGGGTGTTGACGGCGACGTCGGCGGTGCCCTCGGGGATCAGTATCTTGCCGAGGGTGCCTTCATCGGTAGCCTCGACTTCCATCGTCGCCTTGTCGGTTTCGATCTCGGCGATGACATCGCCCGACTTGATCGCCTCGCCTTCCTTTTTCAGCCATTTGGCAAGGTTGCCCTTCTCCATGGTCGGCGAGAGCGCAGGCATCAGTACTTGAATTGGCATATCCGCTCCGGAAATTCACTTCTTAGGCTGCGCGTGTCTCGTTCGCAAAAGCCGGTTTTGAGCACCGGACCTATCCCTGGGTTGCCCTTTGCGAGATGGGGCGTTCATCGGTAGACATCGGTATACAATTCGGACACCTCGGGTTCGCCATCATGCTGCGCAAAGTCCGCTGCGGCGTTGACGATCTCCCGCACTTGCCCGTCGATCGCCTTCAACTCGTCTTCGCTCATTTTTGCGGCAAGCAGGCGATTACGGACCTGTTCGATCGGGTCTTGATCATGACGGACCTTCTCGACTTCCTCGCGGGTCCGGTATTTCGCCGGATCCGACATCGAGTGCCCGCGGTAACGATAGGTCTGCATTTCCAAAATGAAGGGGCCATTGCCGGCGCGGCACCAGGCAACCGCCCGATCCCCTGCGGCTTTCACCGCACGAACGTCCATGCCGTCGACCTGCTCGCCCGGGATGTTGAAGGAAATGCCGCGCATGGAGAAATCGGTTTGAGCCGATGACCGTGTCACCGAGGTGCCCATGGCGTAGCGGTTGTTCTCGATGACGTAGACCACCGGGAGCTTCCAGAGTTCCGCCATGTTGAAGCTTTCATACACCTGGCCCTGGTTCGAGGCGCCGTCGCCAAAATAAGCCAGGCTGACAAAATCATTGCCGCGGTAACGATTGGCGAAAGCCAGTCCGGTGCCGAGGGAAACCTGGGCCCCCACAATCCCGTGGCCGCCGAAGAAGTTTTTTTCCATGCTGAACATATGCATGGACCCGCCCTTGCCCTTGGAATAGCCGCCGCGGCGCCCGGTCAGTTCGGCCATTACGCCTTTGGCGTCCATTCCACACGCCAGCATATGTCCGTGATCACGGTATCCGGTTATGACTTGATCGCCCTTTTTGAGGGTCATCTGCATGCCGACAACGACGGCTTCCTGTCCGATATAGAGATGGCAGAAACCGCCGATGGCACCCATTCCGTAAAGCTGGCCCGCCTTTTCCTCAAACCGCCGGATCAGCAGCATGTCGCGCAACGCGCCGAGCTCCTGCTCCCGCGTGAACTCCCGGGGCGCAACGGCGCCGTTTCCCTTTTCCTGAGCGGTTTCTTTCCCGATGCTTTTCTTGGGGGAGGCCATGGCATTTCCGGATGAGAGAACGAATAGCTCTCTCTAGCTCAACTCAAACCGCCATGAAAGGATTGCGTGAGCTTGCGAAAGTTTCGCCATGCCGCAGTGCAATGCGAGGCGACATTTTCGAAACTGATTTTGCGATTTTTTGGAATTTGAAGATCAGTTCGGGTTGACGCTCCGAACGAGGTCGCGCGGGTTGGCGTAATCGAGCTGATAGCGTGCGCGTTCGTCGAGCATGTCGGGGTCGACCCGGTCCGATCGCAGCAATGAAACGCGTTGCTCGCTTTCAGCTCGCTCCCGTTTCAGACGCGCAAGCTCGGAGGTCAGCGCGATGATCTCCTGATCGAGTTCCAGTCGCGCATTCAGTCCATATTTTCCCGTATACGCATTGATCCCGAAATAACCCACCATTCCCGCGACCATGACGTAGAGGGCAAGCCCGGTGAGCGTGGATTTGAGTCGATTGCGGGAGACCATAACAGCAGCATGCGACCGCCCGGCTAAGAGAGTGCTAACTGGAAAGGCCGCCCGCAATTCGTGCAAGGGTTAGCAGAGGGCGAGGAGCGGCTGGCCTATCTGTAGTGCCTTGCGATGAACGCCGCAAAGGCATCGAGATATTGCTGCAGCACCTTCTGAAGCGACTCCTTGACGAGGTTGCCCTTGTCGTCGAATGCGTCGCCGACGCCATTGAGATAAATTTCCGGCTGGCCGAGGATCGGGCCGGAAATGCCCGGCAGGATATTCTGCAGGTGCTTTACGGCGCTGACGCCGCCAAGCTGACCCGGCGCATTGCCGACAAGACCAACTGGCTTGCCGAGGAGCGAACTTTTTCCGGGCGGCCGCGACGCGACGTCGATGGCGTTCTTCAACACGCCGGGA
>DATGGY010000143.1:0-7047 GCA_035308285.1 Bradyrhizobium sp.
GGCCGCATTCATTTCTCTCGCGAGCTGGATGCCGATGACGCGGCCTGGTGCGCGCGCATCCTGACGGCGACGGCGGTCGAGCATCAGCCGGTCAGCCGGGCCGAGGCCGAGGCGCTGTTTGAGATCGACGAGGCGGCCGCCGAGCGCAGCGACAATGGACGTTTTGACGATCTTCTGACCAAGGCGGTGGTGCATCACGCGGCCTCCGCGTCCGGCCTGCCGGTGCCGCCGCGCACCGTTGCCCTGTCGCCGGAGACCGCCATCGAAAGCTGGGCGCCCACGCGCTCGGCCAATGTCGATACCGAAGTGCTGGAGTGGATTGCAAGCCAAATGCGCGGCAACCGCCGCCGCAACCGCACCCTGATGGCCCTGGTTGCCACCATTGTCGGCGCGTTCACACAATTGCCGAACGTGTTCGACATCGGGATGTGAATTCGCAAAAAGCCTGAGGTCGCGACGGCGGGGTTATTTCCCCGGCGTTTTTTGTTCACCACCCGCATCCGCATCGAGCCCGACGGTGCGGCCGGGAAAGCCTGCCACGTCGTAATAACGCTGCGATAACACGCGCTGGAATTTTACCACGGTCTTGAGGCCGTTCGCCGCCGGCCTGGAAACGATGGTGCCGTAGGCGACTCTCGGAATAATTCCGTTCGGCAGCGCCTCCGACATCACCCGGCCGGTCAGGCCGCCGGCGCCGGCCGCTCGCAATCCCATCAAATGGGCGATGGTCATGCCGACATCCGCATTGTTGACCGGCAACGGATCGACATAGCCAGCCTTGAAATCCGGCCCGATCGCCGCCATGAAATTCAAGGTATCGCCGCGGCCGAAACTGCCGTGCATGCCCTGACCCTGGCGCAGCGCGGTATCGGCGACCTCGACCGAACAATTGGTCGGTTCGTCGCAGCCTTCGACGTAGGAACGGAAATTGATCGCGATCGAAGGGGTGGGCGTCACTGACTTGCCCTTCAGCCCGATCTGCGACATCGGCAATGTGCCGGCAAATCGTCCGAGCTTGTCGTCGACGAACAGCCCGCTGACGTAATCCTGCTCCAGCAGCGCCTTGATCGTGCGCTCCGCCAGTTTCTTGTCGCCCTTCGGCAAATAGATCAGGTCCGATCCGCCGTTGGTGGCCACCACGAGATCGGGCCTGGCGGGGTCGGCTCCCAACAGGCCGTTTCCGGCCCTGGGATGGGCGCTACCCGTCACCGGGGCGTTCTGGTTGTTCGGATCAAACAGCGGCAGATCGAGCGCCCTGGCGAGATCCATCGCCACAAAGCCCATCGGCAGGAAGTTCTTCGGCGTGTCGTCGAAACTGATTTTGGCCGAGGGACTGGTCTTGCTCTCCTTCGAGATCGTCGAGAATCCGTGGTCGGAAGCGATGATGATGTTGGTATTGGCGGCCAAACCCAATTCGTCGAGCGACTTGCGCAACTGCGCCAGATTGTTGTCGGCATTCTTGATGCCGGCGAGCGATGTGGGGCCGTTGATGCCGGGTGTCACGGCATTGAGGCTATCGCCATTGTTGTGCTGGCTGCCGTCGGGGTCGCGCGACCAGAATACCAGTACGAAAGGCTTGTTGCGCGCCTTGAACATCGGCAGCACCACCTTGGTGGCGACGTCGGCGAGATAGGCCTGCTGGACGGTATTCGGCACCAAGGTGCCGGGTGTTTTGGCATCGCCCGACTTGCCATTGTCGCCGCGCGAGGGGGTCGCGAGCGGAAGGCCGGCCTTGGTCAACGCGCCCTTCATTTCCTCCGAAAGCGGCACGCCCCTATTGCCGCCGGTGGCATCGTCGATCACGATCGAATGCAGGCCATCGGCGCCAATTTTGTCGGTATGGTCGAAAATCAGGGTAGGGCCGACCTTGCCGAGCGCCGCGGTCGAGAACCCCTTGGCGCGCGCGATCCCCAACAGGGTTTCCTCGTTGAGATAATCCCCGCCAAAATGCGCGTCGGCATCGAGGATTACGGGGTTGACTTCGAGGAACGGCGTAACCGTGCCGCCGGCGGGACCGACGGGATAGCCGGTATAAATCGTATTGGCGAAGTCGCCGGTATCCCCGAGGTAGTGGCCGGTCGCCATTGCGGAGGCATTGGCGGTGGTGAAGGTCGGAAACAGCGAGTGGGAATTCCTGAAATTGACGCCGGCGTCGCGGACCGCGGCCATCGCGGGGGCGGTCTTTGCCGTCACGATCCGCCCGCGCAATCCGTCCGGCACGAACAGGATGATGTTGTGCGGTGTGTTGTTTTGCGCAGGCGCTGAGCCTGCGGACGCCAACATCACGCCAGCGGAGAGCATCATCACCAAACGGCGCATTTAAACATCCTTTGGAGAATCGGACGGCCGGCCCTTGGCCGAAGTTAGTGTCTAGGTTTACGGCGTGACCGAATCGTAACGGTCGGTCGCCATCTCATGCGCCCCTCATTCAATCACCTCGTCGGCTTGCGCCAGGAGGGTGGGGGGCACCGCGATGCCGACCGCCTTCGCCGATCTAAGATTGGCCACCATTTCGAGCTTGGTCGGGAACTCGACTGGCAAGTCGGCCGACTTTACTCCCTTTAGTATCTTATCGATGAAATAGGCCGCACGCCGATAGTTCGCAGTCAGGCTGACGCCGTAGCTGATGACCCCGCCAGCCTCGACCTCCTCCCTGTGGCCATGGACCGTCGGCACGCGGGCTGTCATCGCCAGCTCGGCCATGCGCTTGCGCTCGCCGAGAAACAGAGAGTCGCGGGTGACAATAACGGCTTGGACGCCTGCTGCGATGAGCGAGTTGAAGGCCTTATCGAGGTCGGATTTGTCGCTCGCCTCGGCTGCGACGATGGTCATTCCCTTGGCTGCGGCCGCGGTCTCGATCTCCGCGCGCTGGGTTCGAACGGCGGGGTTAACCGGATTGACCATCAATCCGATCGTCGCCACGTTCGGAAGAAGATCGTGAACGATCTCCACCTGCCTCTTCGAAAGGCCCTCAACGGCGACCAAGATTCCCGTGACATTGCCGCCCGGACGCGCATGACTCACGATCAGACCGCGCCCGACGGGGTCGACGAGCACGACGCCCACAATCGGGATCGATGGCGTTGCCTTTCCGGCGGCGAGCGCGGCGCCCGTCTCTGGCGCCACGATGACGTCCGGCCGAAGCCTCACCACTTCCTCCGCGAGCGCCCCCAATCGCGCGTGATCTTCACCGGCAAATCGGTAGGCGATGTCGAACCCCTGTCCCTCGACATAGCCGAGGCCCCGCATGCCATCCAACAATGCCGACATGAACGGCATGTTCGGGGCCTCGCGCCCGGTACTAAAATAGACGACGAGCGGGCGCTTGCCGGCCGCCTGTGTGGTTCCGACGCCGGGCGAGATCGTTGCGCCGGCGGCGCCAATGAGTCGTATAATCTGCCGTCGATTCATTCGATCACCTCGTCGGCGCGGGCGAGAAGAGAACCAGGCACGTCGATGCCGATCGCTTTCGCCGCCTTGAGATTGATCACTAGTTCGTATTTCGTGGGGGCCTGCACCGGCAGGTCGCCCGGCTTCGCACCCTTGAGAATGCGGTCGACATACTCCGCCGCGGGACGATAGAGCGCCGTGAGGTCGGGGCCGTAGGAGATGAGGCCGCCCGCCATTGCGTAGGAGCGGAAGGGATAGACTGCTGGAAGCTTGTAGCGAGCGGCGAGAGCCGCGATCGCGTCCGCATGATTTCGCCCAAACGGGCTTGCCGTTACAAGAAGACCGCCGTTAGCTCGCTTCGCAAAAGCCGCGACCGCGCGCTCGACATCATCGAGCGCGTCGTGCATTGAGATCACGCTCAACTCGATGCCGATGGGTGCTACCGTCTGGATCGCGGCGAACTGGCCGATGCCAGCGGAAATGGTGGGATCCCGCAGCACCGCCGCCCGCGCCACGTTCGGTACGATCTCTTTCAAGAGTTCGAGCCATTTGGCAGCGATGGCATATTCGAAGGCTGAGAACCCGGTGATATTGCCGCCCGGTCGCGCCAGGCTTTCGACGAAACCGCCGCCCACCGCGTCGATCACGCCAGTGAGCACGATGGGGATTGTGCGCGTCGCCTTTTGCAAAATAGTGATGATTTGCGTGGTGTCGGCAATGATGACGTCGGGAGCGAGTGCCACCAACTCCGCGGCGTGACGGCGATTGCGCTCGTCCTCGCCCGCGCCCCAGCGGATGTCGAGGCGGAGATTGCGGCCTTCCACCCAACCCAGCTCCTTAAGCCTCGCAACAAACGCGGCAAAACGCTCCCGCTCCTCCGCCGCGCTTTCGCTGCCGCTCAAGAGGCCGCCGACGCGTTTTAGCGGCTCGGATTGCTGTGCGCGCGCCATCATCGGCCAAGCAGCGGCCGCCCCGAGCACAGCGAGAAAATTGCGCCGCTTCATTCGATCACCTCGTCGGCACCGATCAGAAGCGCCGGCGGCACCGTAATCCCAAGCGCCTTGGCCGTCCTTTGATTGACCACGAGCTCATATTTGGACAATTGCAGCACTGGCAAGTCGGCAGGCCTTTCGCCTTTCAAAATGCGACCGGCATAAATGCCCGCCTGGCGATAGCCTTCCTGAACGCTCGCACCATAACTCATCAGACCGCCTGCAAGCGCCGTGGCGCGGGTTTCATATGCCGCGGGGATAGCGTTTTTCGCAGCAAGGGCTACGAGCTGCTCTCGTCGGCTATCCAGAAACGGACCCGGCCCGACCAGGAGTGCGTCCGCGCGGGCCTGAGCTAACATCTTAAAAGCCGCGTCGATTTCGGGTTCGTTGTTGGCCGGCAAAAACTGAACCGGCAGCTTGAGGGCGCGTCCTGCAGATTCGATATCTGCGCGGAAACGACCTGATGGCCCAAAGTCTGAGTTGATAAGTACGGCTATCAATCTTGCTTGCGGAACAAAATTGAGCAGAAGTTCAAGCCGTTTCGCTGCCAATTCAAAAGAGAGGATCGACACGCCTGTAAGATTGCCCCCTGGTCGGTTGAAACTGGCAACAAAGCCAAGCCTAACAGGATCATCTCCGGCTAAGAAAACAATTGGAATCGTAGCGGTCGCCGCTTTGGCTTGCTCGATCGTGGGGGCGTTGCCGAAGATCACGGCTACGCGACGGGTTACCAGATCGGCCGCGAGCGCCGGCAGGCCTTCATTTCGATCCTCGGCCCAGCGGTACTCGATGATAACGTTCCTGCCGTCAACATATCCGGCCTCCGCTAAACCCTCCTTGAACGCTACTGCCATCGATCCGTAATTTTTGGCGGATGCGCTGTTTAAGAATCCGACCACCGGCATAGTGGGATGCTGCTGCGCATGCACGACGAGCGGCCACGCTATGGCGCCACCAAATGCCGCAATAAACGTCCGCCGCTTCATTCGATCACCTCTCAAACGTCTAGTCTTATTCTACTACCGCGATAGCCGGCAAGTTATGTTGAAGGTTATTGCGGGCGTGCACCGAACCGAGACCGGGACGGAATTCTCTTTGAACGTGGGCGGTAATGTGAGCAAAGCCATTCAGCCGAAGGTCTTGTTCGTGGCCCTTAGCCGCTGGGCGAGGACGCGCATAACTTTCAAAGCGAAATAGGGCGTTTGCCTGACCAGAAACAGGAACTGCCTTTCGGACACGGCGACCAGCTCGACGTCGGTTACCGCGATCGCCGAAGCACTGCGCGGTTCGTTGTCGATCAGCGCCATTTCGCCGAAAATGCTGTCTGCGCCAAGTTCAGTAATCGTGGCAGCGCCGGGAAATGACGCGATGTGCCCAACAGCGGACATTCTGCGACGCTTTACATTATGTCCCGCGCAAGGGATCAGAACTGGGGGCCGACGTACCTGAGGCGGCTTATGTCGGATTGCCCCTGCTCAGGGAATTCGAGCGTCGGCGTGACATGGCCGACGAGTATGCCGGGTGTCACTGATGTCTTGATGTACTTCGTCTCGCCCGCTGCCAATTGGAACGTAACCGCATTTTCGACCTCGGTTGTCGTTGTTACGGCGTATTTCCCCGGGGGGCGGTCGACATAAGAGAACCCGCCGGGCACAGATCGGCCGACGACTTCATTGTTCATCCGAATCTCGGGCTGAATAGCCGACCCCCCAAAATCGCCCGGCCGGGTGAAGTAGACACGGCCGTAACCCGGCTTCAATGCCGGGATCCGCAAGGGCGGTTCATCGAGGCCACGCGGACTCGCGCAACTCGCCAGCAAAAATCCGACAAGCAAAAGGGGCAGCGCCCCGATTTTCGACCTCATTATGCCCCGTCTCGATATTGGAAAGCGCCCAGTTGCGAATCGACGGCAAACAACGAACGGCTGGCAATTGCCCCGCTGTTTCCTCGCCCCACGAGCTCAGTTAGCCATACACGCGCTGATTGCGCAACGTCTTTCGCTCCACGCGATCTGCGCGACCGCGCGACCAAATCGCCCTCGTCGTCGGACGAGCACCTCAAAATTCTGATGATGGTCCATTTGCGAATTCGCGGCGTGCAAGTCAGTCAAATTCCTAAATGCGCTGCCGGGTAATGGGGCGGCAATTATAGGCTTTACGAAATCCGGCGGCCTTGGCGTCGTCTTCGCTGCAGAACCAGCGATCCGGCCGCGTCAGCGCGGGATAGCTGCGGCAGATCTGCAAGTGATAGATGCCGATGTTGCCGGTGACGCGCGCGCGCAAGGCGTACTTGCCCTTGACGCTGCAGCCCGACGGCATCGTGGGGTCGTAGGGGAAGATCGCCTCGCGTATTTCACGGTCCTTGTCGGCGCGGCATGCACCGCCGAGCAGGGCGCCGTCCTTTTGACCGCCGCGGAATTGCAGCGGCGCGACAAAGCAGCCCTTCCAAAGCCCGCGGCGGTTGTTCCTCGCGTCGGCCTCGTCGTCCTTGAATCGGCCTCGCGCGGCGGGCTCAAGACTGATCGCAATTCCCTGGCGGACGAGAAGCTGGTTCAGGCTGGTGGTTTCACCTTCGACGGTGCAGCTACCGAGATGCCACTTCTTGTAGGCGGTATCGGGGCCTAGATCCTCGCAGCGCACCTCGCGGCCGCCAATCAGGCGGACCA
>DATGGY010000144.1:0-2528 GCA_035308285.1 Bradyrhizobium sp.
ATCGCCGCACCGTTTCGTAGGAGATATCCAGACCGCGCTCCGCAAGCAGATCTTCGACGTCGCGATAGCTGAGCGTGAAACGCATATACAGCCAAACGGCGTGCCGGATGATCGCAGGCGGGAACTGATGGCGGGCAAACGAGACCGTCATCCGCCATCTTACCCGACAACCGGATGCGTGCTAGCATTCGCGTGACAAGGCCGCAGCGGCGGAACGTCACCGGCACAGCTCTGCTATCGCGGACTCGCCGACAAGGCGACCGAGCGTATCAATCCGACTGGCGCGACCTCTTACGTGAACTTCACGAGCTCCAAGGAAACGCGCTGGCAGACCGCACAAGTGCCACATCAACGGGACCGTTTGCGATAAGGACTGGGTAGCCGACTTCTGTCGCGTCGCCGAGGCGCATCGGAGGGTCCGCGCCTACGTCAAGAACCAGAACCTCGGTCTTGAAGTCGATGACCTATTCGACCGACTGGCGCGAATACACCATGCGCATGCTCGACCGCCTCTCGGCCATCGGCGCCCGCTTTACATCAAACGTGATCTTCAACCTTCCGCTAGGGCTCGACAACCCGCTGCGCGTGCCGCAACATCGTTGACATGCCTTGGAGGCGATTGAGCGGGGAGGCGGAAGGATGGAACGCTACAAGGGATATTTGGATGGCGAGGGAGGCGAGGCGGAGTGCGTCGTCGAGACGAGCCCTCGTGGGGGCTGGAACATCGATGAGGTTACGCCGTCAGATCTGCCGGAGGGGACTTATGAGCTGACGTTCGGGGATCGCAATGAGAAGAACCCCAGTGGAATTTCCAAACAGGGTGAGGCGCACCTCCGCGGCGGCACATGGTCTGTCGAGGAAGTCAAGGACGCCCGGTGAGGGGCGCGGGACTGTCAGGAATCTTGTGTTCGGGGCTGGTTGATAAGTCATGCGAGGAACCTGTCCCGAACATGATCGCGAACGGGTTGTTCATACTCACGCTATTGTGCAATGACGGCGTGCGCGAGACTGGCCAAGCTCAACTGCCATCAGATCTCTTGTTTCGCTTGCGACAGGCGGCGCCTCGATTCTGTTAGGCTTGGCAGGTGCTGGATGAGCGAACCAAAATCAGATCGGAAGAGCAGCCCAGCCAGGCGGGCCATCATGGCCGCTGCCGTCCTTTGGGCGAGCGCGCTCTCGCTCCTTGCGATGGAAGCTGTGGCGGCGGATTGGCCGTGCTCGGGCCGCGATATCCACAACACGCGAAACGCCGATGACGAACACGTCCTGGACTCGTCCCGGATCGCGGAGCTTAGGCCGCTCTGGACCTTGACGACAGACCGCAACGTCGCCGCGACACCGGCCGTGATGGATGGCTTGGTCTACGCAACGGATTTCGGCGGCAGCCTGTGGGCCGTCGATGCGGCTACCGGACAGATCATTTGGAAGAATGCGATCGGCAGCTACACCGGCGTGCCGGGTGATGTGTCCCGGACCACACCCGCCGATTGGCAGGGCGCCTTGATCATGGGAGACGGCGCACAGGCGGCAAATACACAGGAAGGCGCGATCGTCTTCGCGCTCGACGCCAAGTCGGGTCGGCCTAAGTGGCGCACGAAGGTCGAAGCCGACCCTGCGGCGATGATCACCAGCGCGCCGGACGGCGACGGCCATTCCGGCATCCTGTTTCAGAACGCGAGCAGCCGGCAAATCGCGATCTGGGAGATGAACGGGTTGAACGTGATCGGCGGCGGGGTGGTGAGCGCCGATACGGGGCCGAGCTGGCGAGCGATCGGAACAGGCGGCGAAGGGGCCTCTGAGATCCTTTTTCAAAGCAAGAGCGGCCAAGCCGCGATCTGGGACATGAACAGGACGAACATTGTGGGCGGCGGGGCCCCGTCAGCCCCAATCCCGGATCGAGCTGGCGAGCGGTCGGGCTTGACCTGACCCGCGAGCCAAGACCCCTGATCGGCGTGTGTGCCCGCTCGAAACAAATGTCGCCCGGCAACGTCCGGTCAAGCCCGGACTCCGGTCCTTCCCGAAGCCGCTCCTGAAGTGGCGCTATCCGCTTGAGGAGCTGATGTTCGAAAATCCGCCCATGCCGCCCCTTTCGTCCGGCGGTGTCTGGCTGGCTCAGGTATAGTTCCGTTTCACGCCCCTCTCGTCAAACCGGGAGCGCAGATCTCGGACAAGGGTGGTGTCAAAGTAACGGAGGCTCGTCGATATACAACGCGACCGCCATCTCGCGAGCGGCGATCTATGCTGCGAGAGCGCGCGACTCGGCCAAGGCAGCAGAGCGTCTCTGCTTGTAGACTTGCCTCGTGACGAGATGGCGCTCCTGATTGAATTGCTTGTGCACCTGGGCATGAACGGAGCTGAACTTCTGCAGCGTCTTCAGACTTCGAAAGCGCTGCATCGCCCGTTCGCGTCGCCGAAACGGCTGATGCGAATTCTCTGCGCGATTGTTGAGCCGACCGCCGACCTCGTGCCGCTCGGCAGCAACTCCGATCTCGTTCATCGCCGCCGAATATGCCCGAAGACGGTCGGTG
>DATGGY010000145.1:0-25116 GCA_035308285.1 Bradyrhizobium sp.
TGACAGAGCCGTCTCTTGCAGCGGCGCTGTATCGAGGGTGCCTCCTTCGGTTTCAAACATGCCGCCAGCGGGCATGGTCCATGTTCCCGAACCTGGCCCAACGTGAGCGGCGCGTACGCCAAGTAAGTGCGCGACCGGTGGTAATGGCAGCAGGCCTTGGTAAATGGCTCTTATTCGCTCGATCCCGGGTAGCGCCCAGAACCATGGCGGCGGAATTCGTCCACGAACCGGCTCGTCAAAGACCATGCGACCCTCTGCGTCCACCGTCCCTGTCTGGAACCTAAGCCCTGACGCGATCTAAACGGAGCCAGTTATATAGCCGATCTAGATGGCACTGCGGGCATGGAATCCGTGACGTCCACGTCCGGTATTGCCCAGTAAGCGGACATATGACCGGTACGCCGAAATCGACGCTAGTGACCCGCATCGGACATCAGGCGCTAACCAATTTTGAACAGCGCCAGTAGGAAATCGCTCACCGCCTTGCGCGCGGCTTCCGCTGTCGCAGGATTGCCGCCGACATGCGGATTGAGCTCGATGCAGGTGTCCTTGTAGGTGAACGGCGCCTGCGTGTCGGCGTTCATCAGCACGCCACCGTCGCCTTCCTTGATGTGGCAGTTGCGCGCGGTCTGTGCATTCGCCGAAACGACAAAGGTGGAAATGCCGAGCAGGCCGATATCGAAGGCGTGCTGTGAATCCGGATATTCCGTCAGCACCACGTCGCGTTTGGCGTCCTGCAACCGCGCCACAAAGGCCTTGCAGCTCGTGACCGGATTATAGTCATCCGGCGTGCCGTGAAAGATCCGGATAGGGCGGGGTACTACTTCCGTATCCCCGACATAAGTCGTCGAGCAGTCCGGATAGAAGGGGATGTAACCGGCGAACTGGATGCCGGATTTATTCCAGAGCTTGTTGAAGCGATCGAGGCTCGCATAAAGCACGGCCTGTCCGCCGCGGGAAAATCCCATCAGCACGATGCGGTCGGGGTCGACGCGCGGATGTTTGGCGAGAATTTCGAGCGAGCGGTAGATATCGACAATCAGGTTGAGGCGGCCGAGCAGCGCTTGGTTCGGGCCGACCACCGTCAGACCGCGGCCCGAAAAGCCGTCGATCACAAAGGTCGAAATTCCCATTGAATTGAACTGACGCACCCACGGTTCGGTATTTGCGCCGACGCCACTTGAGCCGTGCATCAGCACCACGACAGGCAGCCGCCCGGTACCTTGGGCGATGCGCAATTCGGCGGCGACGGTGACCGGCTTGCCGTTGGAATCGCCAGTCAGGAATTGCTGGTCCGATATCGTCATCAACGGAACAGCATAGAGTTCGATGCGGGTGGCGACGTCCTTCGGCATCGACTGCGCGCTGGCCTCACAGCCCGCCAGCAGAACTCCGGCACACACGATACCGGCGGCAATCGCTGCTTGCATACCGCGTCGCATGGTTTCCCCCGATTTCTTGCTGTTTGCCGCCCAAACGTGACGCCGGAATAGAACAAGCGGTAAGCAGGCTGTCAATTTTGATCCACCATGAAATTGGAGGCGCGATGTCGCCTTTTGGCACGAACTGGACCAGTTAGGCCGGTCTGGCGATGTCCATTCATTGGGGCGGACCGGAAGTGGCGTTTCGGGGCTGCGAGGACCGTTGTTGACCCGACTCGGACTTCGGGCCTGATCGGCATCTAAGGCCAACAGTGCGCCATTTCCCACTCGTCGCCCGGTCGCGAAGTGATAAGCTTTAGGCATTGCACAAGGCGTGTTCTCATGGAGCACATGAAGCGACGCCAGTTCATCACGCTTCTCGGCGGCGCGGCTGCGGCTTTGCCGCTCGCGGTGCACGCAGAGCAGCCGGCCATGCCGGTGATTGGATTTCTGTGCAGCGGGTCGGCTGAGGCCTTTGCCCCGCTAGTGGCGGCGTTTCGCGACGGCCTCAAAGAGGCCGGCTATGTCGAGGGGCGGAATGTCGCCATTGAATTTGCTTGGGCGGCGGGCCGGTACGATAAGCTGTCATCGCTGGCCGCCGATCTGGTAAGCCGCCGGGTTGCCGTTATCGCGGCGGTGGGCGGCGCTGTCGCAGGACTTGCGGCCAAGGCCGCTACATCGACTATCCCCATTGTGGTCGCGACCGGGGACGACCCGGTAAAATATGGCCTAGTCGCCAGTTTGAGCCGACCGACCGGCAATATCACGGGCGTAACTCTGTTCATTGACGTCCTTACGGCAAAGCGGTTGGAGATCCTCGCCGAGGTCGCACCCACGGCCGCATTCGCCATACTCGTCAATCCGCGTAATCCGAATGCCGAAACTGAAGCGCGGGACGCGCGAGCGGCGGCGCAACAGAGCGGACGGGAACTGCGCGTACTGACCGCGAGCAATGAGGGCGAGATCGATGCTGCATTCGCGACCCTCGCCCAACAGGCGGGTGCGGCTCTAACGATCGGCACCGATACGTTCTTCTACAGTCGGCCGGATCAGCTCGTCGGGCTTGCGGCCCGGCATGCCATACCGACAATCTATTTCCATCGCTTGTTCGTGCTCGCCGGTGGCCTAATCACCTATGGCGCGACTTTCACCGACGAGCTACGCACGGCGGGACGATACGTCGGCCGAATCCTGGCGGGCGAGAAGCCGAACAACTTGCCGATCTTGCAGCCGAGTAAATTCGAAATGGTCATCAATCTCAAGACGGCCAAGGCGCTTGGCCTCACCATACCGGCCACGCTGCTCACCCGCGCCGACCAGGTGATCGAATAAGAGTTCCATTTGCTGCGGTGCATGAGTCTCTTGTTGGCACTTCCCGGACATGTCCAATGTCCTACCTGAGTCCGTTAGGCGTTCAACAGCGGACCTCGCTGCAGACATGAGCGTTGGGGAAGCTGGAAAAAACGTATTAGAAAACAGTAGAAGCAACTCCCGAACCGCCGATCTAACCCATTGTTTTTTCGGAGAACGGGGGCTCCGCTAGGGAGCGCCAACAATTCTTCCATTACCTAATTCTTCCTCGAGGCGGCGCCGCGGATATCCGTCTGGAGCTTCGGTTCTGATTGAATCAGAACCGAAGCTCGAGATTCTTGTTTTGACGCGTTTTCTTCACGCGAACCGGTATCCACCCCGGATCAGGTCCGGGGCAGGCTTTCGCTCGAAAACGCTCCTCGTCATCCCTCACTTTTTTGACTGGCGGAAATAGCGCAGGTCGGGCGGCGGCTGGTCCTTCTTGGCCGGCATCAGCAGGCCGTCCGCGCTGATGAAGTAGTCGTCCTTGCCGATGGTGACATGGTGGTTGTCCTCGGCGCATTCGTCGGGAAACCAGACCGGATTGCGCTCCCGCCGGTAGCTCTTGGTCACGGTCCACGGGTGGGTTAGCGCATGATCGATGGTGGTGATCTCGTCATAGAGAAGGTCGGGCTTCGCCTTGTCGAGGAAGATGCGCTCCTTGACGACCGTCTGGTTGTCCTCGTGCAGCGGCAAGCCGCTCACCTCGAACGTACGCGGGCCCTTCATGTAGCGGGTCTCGATCTCGAGCAGATTGAAGCGCCCCTCTACGGCCTCATCCACCCAGTGGCCGATCGAATAACCCGCAAAGGACGGCTCGGGCTCGGCCGGCCAGCTGCGGCCGTCGGTATAGATGCGGCGCGGCAGGCTGTCCTCGAACAGGATGTAGGTGATCTTCGGCTGGACGATGAACTCCATCGGATAGATCACGTTCATCATCCGCGGCATGCCGTTCGGCAGACAGGAGGCGCGCTCGTTCAGCCCGTGGCCGCCGGCTGCAATATCGGCAAGGCCCGCCTCGAACTTGGCCTGGTATTCGGACGTGAGCGGCGCCTGCTGGCTGCGGCCGAGCGGCTTGGTCGGGTCGAACTGGATGCCGCCGGTGCGAAACCACTGCCCGCCCCAGTCGGGATACTTTCCTTCGCCCTCGGCGCGCGCGCCGGCGGTCGCGAGTGTCAGCGTGGCTACGAGCGCAACCGAGCCGATCAGACGCCGATTGGTCATCACGCTACCTCCTCAGTTTACCGCGTCGCGTCGGACGATTCGGGGAAGCCGACGGTGCGGTGCGACACCTCGAGCGCGCGCCCGTCGCGGAAAGTGATCTGATCCGCTGCCCAGGCGCCGCCCGGCGCGCCGCTGCGCAGCGGAGCAATCCGCATCCTGAGCTCATCGCCGGGCTTGAGGGTCCGGTTGGTCCAGCCCTCGCGGGCGAGAAGGCCCGGGCTCTGGCCCTCGAGGCTCCAGGTGACGGTGCTGCCGTCGTCCTGCTTCACCGTCAGATAGATGAAGGTGTGCGGATTGGCGAACCTGAACTCCTGCACCACGCCTTCGAGATCTATCTGGTGGTCCCGATCGAACATCGCGAAGGAATGGTGCCCAAGTGTCGGCCCCGCAGAAAGCGCCAGCGCGCCGGCCGCGAGCAGCATGGCCAGTCGTCGACCCATGGGCGCCTCCCCGTTCGGCTGCGACGGGCGTTCTGACCGATGACGTCGCCGAACCCTGGGACCTTGTCGGATGAGACCCGCGAGCAGAGATCCACGCTATCACGTACTCGCGCGGCGTGCCACGGCTTATCGTATGAGGCGCGGCACGGTAATGCGGTTGATGCCATCCTGAGCGGTGGCGAACCGCGGCTCATCGCGACGACCTGGAAAACCCGCGTCCAACCCCACTACTCGCCAAAATACCTTCAGCGCATTCTGGATGCCCTCGTCGTGCATGCTTTGGAATTTTCCCTGAAACTGTTCGCTACGCTTGGTGCTGCGCGAGTGAAGCCGGAAGAAATCGAGGAAGAGGACGACGTCGAAGAGGATCGCGACGAATAGAGATGCTGGCAGGACCGGCGGGCTTCGTGTCGGTGCCGAAGAGATCAAAGCGCGGCGGCATTGCGACGATCGGGAGCGCTCCATCATCAACAGGGCACGGCAGCTTTGTTGTCCGCGCCCTCGCTAAGACGCTCGAACGCCTCGATCGCCACCGCCGACAAGAATGGCAGGCTCTGGATGATCAGGATTGCTGCGAACAAATCGATCTCCAGGAGCCGGTAAAAATTGGTCGCAAACACCGTGATGCCGCCTGCGACCAAGAGCGCGCCAAGCACGGCTTCTTGGATTGCCGTAAAGCGGAACTTGACGATGCCGCCCCTACCCTTGCGGGTGCGATGGAAAAAGTTTTTTCGCGCCGGTAGCGCGGCCTTGAAGGCAGCACTTGCGACCGTCCACTGCACCGACATGAACACCACCATGGCGCCCAGCATCTGCGGGAACGAAACCGCGACGCGCGCGCGATAGGCGCTGATGAAATGAAGCAGCGATATCAGGAAGGCGGCAACGCTCGGCAGCAGCAGAAGCGGGTCTGGAATCGCGACAATCTGGAAAACCACAAACGGCACCCAGACCAGATTGAGTAGCGCGGCCGCTACCGCAACGATTTCGGCCCCGAACCAACTGAGCCAGCCGAAGGCAAATTCGCGCTTCTGATCGCGGTCGAGCTGGCTCATGCCCGGCAGGAATCGCCGCCAGTGCTTTTTGACGATCTGCACGGCGCCGCCGGCCCAACGCGCGCGCTGGGTTTTGAAAGCCAGATAGTCTTGCGGCAGCAATCCCCAGCCGTAGCGGCGGTTGGTGTAGTGGGCGCGCCACCCCTGTTCCATGATCGTCAAACCGAGGTCGCTGTCTTCGCAAATCGTGTCGCTTGACCAGCCACCGGCCGTCTCCATCGCGGTTCGGCGGATCAGGCACATCGTGCCATGGACGATAATCGCGTTCACCTCGTTGCGCTCGACCATGCCGATGTCAAAGAAGCCCGCATATTCGGCGTTCATGGCGGCGTGGATCGAACTGCGGCAGCCGTCGCGATGATCCTGCGGCGCCTGGATCAACCCGACTTGCGGGTCGGCAAAGCCCGGCACCAGATCCTTGAGCCACTGCGGATCGACCACATAGTCGGCGTCGATGACCCCGATGATCTCGGCATCGTCCGCGGTATGCGCCATCGCGATTCGCAGCGCCGCCGCCTTGAAACCCTCGAGGTTCTGGACCAATACGAACTTGAAGCGCGGGCCAAGTTCTCGGCAGCGTTGCTCGATCGGCTGCCAGAATGCCGGATCGGGCGTGTTGTTGATGACGACCACGCACTCGAAATCCGGGTAGTCGAGCTGCGCCACCGACTCGATCGTCCGCAGCAGCATTTCCGGCGGCTCCCGATAGGCGGGGATGTGAATCGACACCTTGGGCGTGCGCACGTCCTCTCCCCGCGGCAGCGAATTGAGTAGCCGCATCGGCTTGCTCCCGAGCGCAACGGTCGCCATCTCGTGCACCTTGAACAACACGATCGGCGCCAGCAAACCCAAAAGCGGAAGCGCGATCGCAAACGTGACCATCTCGCCGTGCAGGAGATAGTGGTCGTGCCAGTACACCTGTACGCCGGCGCACCAGTCGCCGATCAAATGGTCGGCGCCGGCAAGCACCACCGCCTGGCTCACGGTCGCGCCCGGCAGCGCCAGAATCGAGATCGACAAAAAAGAACCAATGAGGACCGCGAGCAGAGCCGCCTTCCAGTAGTCGGCGTCGACCAGCGGTCCAGCCCACGCAAATTTCGGCCGCAACGAGGCGTCAAGAATGCCCCAATAGGGGCCGACATTGCCTTCGAACAGTTTCTCCGGTTGATCGATCGCCTCGACAATATTGTAATCGATGCTACGCGCATTGGCCTCCGCCACGAAGTCGCGCAGCAAGCGGGCTTGGCTCAACGGACCCGGAACGGCGCGCTCAAAATTGTGGCCTGCGCTCGGCCAGCCGTACTCTCCGATGACGATTTTCTTGTCCGGATAGGCCGCACGCAACTGATCGTAGATCGCGAGCGATCCCTTAACCGCATTCTTCCTGGGCAAGCCTTCCCAATAGGGAATAATATGGGCGAAGACCTGATCGACCGCGTCGACGAGTTCGGGATGGTCGATGAATGTCTTCCAGTTGTCGGCGGCCGCCACGGGCACTGGACTGTCTTTCTTTACGCTGCGGACGATTTCGGCGAGCTCTGCCGCCGTGTGTTCATGCCGGAAGATCGTCTCATTGCCGACGACCAGGCGAGTGACATTTGGGAAGCGCCGCGCGAGGTCGATGGCGGTCGCAATCTCGCGCGCGTTTCGAACCTCGTCCTTGTCGATCCAGATGCCCAGTGTGACCGTGAGTCCGAGCTCAGCGGCGATCTCCGGAACGCGCTCCAGACCTTTGGTCGACGCGTAGGTGCGTATCGCCTTGGCCTGTTTGGCAATCGCAGTCAGATCGTTGCGGATCTGCGGCTCGGATACCGCCAAATCGCGCGAAGATGGTTTGGCAAACCGGTTGTACGAGACGCTCGGCAGCTTGCCTTCCACCAACGCCGCGGTGGTGCGTGGCTCTGCCAGACCCCAGAGCGCCAAATGCAGGCCCGCGACCAAACCAAGAATGAGGACGACGGTGCCAATCGGCAGGTTCTGACGACGGCCGGTTGCCGCGTCGATCCACCTTCCACCTATGGCACCCTCGTCGCCCGTCTTCATGACTTGCGCTACTTAGTCACGGACATGCCTGCAGGGAAGGAACGGACCGCAAGTCTTTGCGGCGTCCGGCGAAGAAAGTGGGCACTTACGCGATTGATGAAATCGAGCTCTGCGGCTAGCCGGCGTGTTTCGCTTTGCCCGATCCCGAAACGCTCACCATCCCGGTGAACAGGCAATCATCCCGGCTCGTCAAAAAAAGAGCGGCCAAATAGAAAAGGCCCGACGCGCGACGATTTCCGGACGACCCGCGTCGGGCCCGACCAAACCACGTGGATCCGAACCAGAGGCAAGGTCCATTCCAACGTGCGGACGATTCGTGGCAAAAGTAGTTGGCTGCGCCGGCGCGTGAAGCGCGATTTGTCGAAATTTCCACACAAACTCTTAAACGGTCATTAAGCGCGAATGAATTGAATCCTGCGCTTCGCTTGGCTCTTTAATTCCGCGGCCGGCAAAAGGTGGCATTTTCTGGGCAGGGTAGGTCAAACGCGAGGAACTCGCGATGATCGAGAAAGCTGCCACCCAAAGATCCGTCGTCTCGGAGGCGTTAGCCGTTGCGTTCGGGATCATGATCCTGATCGGCATCGCCTATCTCACGCACCAACGCCCCGCCCCCACGGTCCAGGCCGATGTCAATCACGCCGTCGCGGGCACAAGCGGAGGTACCGAATTGCCGGCCCCCGACCCGCGGCTTTGGCGCCTTCATTTGGTGCTGGGATAGGGGTTGGCGCCTATATGTTTCCAAATGATCCCTGGTCAAGAAAACGCTATCGCATGACCGGCCGGCGTCGAGTGTTTGAGTAAGAGATCATTGACTTTGGCTCATTGCGGGACTGGAACAGCCGCCCGGCGCGACGCATAATTGCGCCATGGCAAGCAACATATGGTCGACCGAATATTTTAGCTGTCCCAATTGCGGGTTGCCTTACACTGCCACCAAAGAGAAGCATCCGGACAAGCATTCCGGAAGCTTCAGCTGCGAGGTCTGCGGGGTGAAGGTCCACGCCTGGTCCGGCAATTATGATTTTTTCGATTGGCAGGTGGATCAGGCGAAGTCGCCTGTGTTTGGGAAAAGGTGGCGGTAACCGGCGAATCCCCCTAACGACGCGCACCGCGCGCGGCGTGCTCGACAATGCGCACCTCTAGCATTTCGATAGATCACACTCTTCCAGCACCTTCAATGATCGTTGGAAAACACAGTCGGAAAATTCGCTGTTGCCGACGCAGCCATCAATTTCCTTATTGGTTTGATCCGTGACGCAACTGGCGTAGTTGTGACTCTTTTCGCCTCCGAATTTTTTCTGGAACTTGGCAAGGCAGGATTTATTGGCTCGTGCGCTCTGCCCGACCCACTTTTCTCGGTCGAGGGGCTCGGCCAGCGCAAGAAGCGTCGATCCAAGCAACATCGCGATCATGAACACGTGGCGCATGTTCTTCTCCCGAAGATCGTCTGGCGCATCTCTGCTCGCGGCGCGGACAAGGAAGATCGGGCTGCGGCATGACAGCGGACCGCGGCTCAAAGCGCGTTATGTCATCTTTGAAGCGCGAACTGAAGGCGCAATCGAAGTGCGACTTCCTCAACCCGCCTTTGATATCCGATCAGATCGCCCGGAGACGCAACTACGGTCGGCTGCCACCCGTAAGCATGATCCTGACGAACCTGGACTTCCAGATCTCTCACACCCAGAGAAGAAGCGATCATGTCGGAGAGTTGTTCGGCCGTTCTGAGTTCCTTGGCCATTGGAATCACCGCCTGAGAAATCAAAGTTCCCGACCCTGATACTAGCGCTCGCGTTCCGCGCTCCGCGAGAAAATGTCCGCGGTAACCTTGATCGGTTAGGTTAACCAGGCAAAGGCCAGCTTGAATCCCCTACTCCGAGACCGCGCGCATCAAGCAGCCGAAGCCGACCCTGACGATGGGCTCGCCTCGATCTTCATCGGCAAATTCTTGTCGCGATACTCGCCGATGACGAGCCGCCAAGTGGTTTCGCCATCTGGTTGATCGTCGATGCGGGTGAAGCCGAGTTTTTCGAAATGGTCGCGCACCAGCGCATTTCGGGCGGTCGGGATATAACGGCCGATCAGTTCGAGCGCGCCGGCCTTGCGGGCCTGCTGCACGAGGTGCTGAAGGATCGCCTCCTCGACCCGCCGGCCGAGCACGCGGCAGGACATGATCCAGGTGTCGATCTCCCATTGCCGGTTATTTTTCAGACAGATCACCGCCGAGATCATGCCGTTGTCGCCGAACATGTCTTCAAGGCGCGCCTGGACCGTGAACGCCTCGGGATTGGTCTGAAGTGCGGCGACCTCCGCCTCGCTGTGGCGGCGCGTGGTCAGGTTGAACTGGTTGGACTTCGAGATCAACTGCGCGATGCGCTTGCGGCCCGGCTGATCGAACGGCGCGATCGACAGCGTCATTTCCAGCGAGCGCAGGTAGTCGTCATGGTTGCCGATGCGCTCGAGCCGTGCGGCGCGGCGCGCATTAGCCTTGTAGAAGCCGGCGCGAAGCTGGTCCTCCCTGGAAAAACTGGCCTGCTCGAAATAGCCGGCGGCCTGAAACACCGAGATCCATTCGCTCGGATCCTCCGGCAGTTCGGGAACAGCCACGGCCGGCAACGCGTCGCGGACGCGCTTGCGCTCGGCCGGGTTGTCGTCGAAGAAAACGAAACTCTCCAGGCCAAGATCGATCATCTCGGCGATTGCCTTGATGTTGGCGGCCTTGTCGTCCCAGTTGACGCGGAAGGCGACGATATCCTCTTCCTTCAGGATCATTTCGGGATGGTTGCGAAACGCGTCGAGCGCGATCGCCTCGTCATTCTTCGAGGAGACACACAGGATGATCCCGCGCTCCTTGTAGGAGAGCGCCATCCGCTGCAAGGCGGCGTAGGTCTCCCCTAACGGCGAGCCGCTGCCGAGCGTCAGCCCCTCGACGCCGTCGTCGCCGATGATGCCGCCCCAAATCGTGTTGTCGAGATCAAGCACCAACACGCGGCGCGAGCGCCCCATTTGTGCGGCGACAATCCGCATCGCATGCTCGGCATAGAGCGGGATCATCATGCCCAGCGGCGCCGGTCATGATGCCCAGGTGCTCGCCACGATCATGCCGGCCGGCATGCTGTTCGTGCCCTCGATCGGCGGCATAAGCCATCACTGGAACGAAAATACAGACGATGCCGACATCGTCACGGGCGCGAAGGTCTTTGTCGAGACCTGCCGCCTGCTGCTGGCTCGATAGCCACCGTCGTCGGTTGTCGCATCACGCTCGGTCAATACGGGTCAAAGCTGCCGTCCCGCATTTGATCTATTGGCCCTGCCAGCGCGGTGGCCGCTTCTCTGCAAAAGCCCGCGGGCCTTCGATGTAATCTGCGGAAGCGGCCATCTCGCGCACCGCCGGATAGTCTCTTTGCGCGACCATTGCCTCAGCCAGGGTGACGTTCAGGCCCTCCATGACCGCCTGTTTCGACGCACGTACCGACATCGGGCTGTTCTGGCAGATCTGGCGGGCCCAGCGCTCGGCCGCATTGAGCGCTTCGCCCGGAGGCACGACCTCGTTGACGAAGCCAAGCTCGAGACCTTCGCGAGCCGAGACGTGCCGGCCGGTCAGGATCATGCCCATCGCGCGCTTCAGCCCGATCTGGCGCGGCAGGCGTTGCAGACCGCCGGCGAGCGCCGCAAGGCCGACGCGCGGTTCGGGGAGCGCAAAGATCGCATTTTCCGCCGCAATAATCAGATCGCAGGCCAAGGCCATCTCGAACCCGCCGCCCATCGCCACGCCATTGACCGCGGCGATGATCGGCTTGTCGCAGTGGAAGCGCAGGGTCAGCCCGCCGAAGCCGCTCAAATTCCAGCCGCGCTCGCCGCCCGCCGCCTGCCACTTCAGATCGTTGCCGGCGCAGAAGGCGCGCTCACCCGCTCCGGTGACGATCGCGACCCATTGATCCGGATCGGCCGCAAATTCATTGAACACCTCATGCAATTCGAAATGGGCTGGCTTGTGCAGTGCATTCAAGACGCTGGGGCGGTTGAGAGTTACGACGGTGATGCGGCCGATGTGCTTCACATCGACAAATTCGTAGGTTATGGCGTCATAGGTCATGGCGTTCCCCTTTGCTCGATCGTTGCAAAAGCGCTTCGGCGCAAGACTATTCGAACCGGGAACCACAAGTCCATCAGCACGGGGCGTTGCCTGCGCCAGAGCGCGCCGTTTCAGAAATAAACGACTATTTCGTCAAATAGGTCCAGCCGGGCCTTCGATAACCTATGCGCCTTTAGTCTTCGGAAGCCTCAACGGCTACAAGTTCTGGCAGGCGGGTTACGATCGGGCAGAGGGCAAAGCCGCCCGTTACTGCGGCTGAATAACGTTACAATTGGTGCGCCCCGACATCAGGCAATCCTGCATCTTGCCGGCGGCGGTCAGCTCACGCGCCAGCCACACGCCCACCGCCAGCAGGACAACCGCGATCGCCAATCCCGCAATCGCGGGCCTGCGGTTCTCCTGGGGTTCTCGGTCAGTCATTGCAGCGCCGTCTTTCCCACTAAATTGCCCCATCATCTGCGGCTGCGAGCTCAATCCAGTCTCCGACGCCCCCAGGCGATCGCCGCCCAGACCCGTTCGTGAAGATAATACCACGCAATCTTGGTGACGATCTCGAGGGCCGCGATTGATCCCGCGATCTCGACCTTGCCCGTGAAAAACCAACTTATCGCGAATGTGTCGAGGGTCCCCAGCGTCCTCCAACTGACGGCCTTGAGGACCGATCGTGAATGTGTTTCTGCCCCACGAAAAAAAGCCACCCCGCGCGCCTCCCTGTTTATTGCCCACTCCCCATCATGCGATACCCTCCGTCTGGCCGGCAAGAAACGCCCCCAAGTTCAGCGCGCAACGCGGGATTATGTGCATTTTGATCACAGAGTTATGTGAAACTGATTGATCTACCTCGCTAATCGCGACCTGCGGAACCGCCTCAGCCGATACTCGCTATAGTTGTGTGAGCGATAGATAAGGTTGAAATGAGACCTTTGCAAAATGGCGGCGCTCTGGCGCGCCTCTGCAAACACCCGCGGCGAAACCGAGATGCGATCGGCGCGGAAGGCGGCATGAACAAATACGTGACCGAAGAATATCTGCCGGAGTTGTTGAACGGCAGGTACCAACGGGGTAGTTCGAATGGGAACCCACGGTCCTGTGTTCAGACGCAAAAGCATTTGAACGGTGGATCGCACTGAAAAATGGCATATTTGCCATCCTGGATGCTCGTACTTGAATCCCTCCCGACTGTCGTTGGAACGGCCGCGGTTGCGCCCGCGCTGCTGATCCTGTGGCTTGTGGTCGCCGCTGGCGAGCGGCCGGGACCTCCCGCCAAGGTCTGGAGCGCTTTTCTGCTGGGCGCCGCCAGTATTTCGCTGCTGGGGGTGGTGTGGGCGCCGTTCTTGTCGATTCTCAAAGCTCCCGAGAACCCTTGGGTCGCACAGACCCTGCACTCGCTTTTTGGCGTCGCGCTGCCCGAGGAAGCCGTCAAGCTCCTGGTCATTGTCGCAATTTCGGCGCGCCGCCGGCCGTTCGCCGATCCAATGGATACCGTCGTTTATGGCGCGGCCGCCGGACTTGGCTTTGCGGCCTACGAAAACCTCGCTTATCTCGTTCGCCAAGCCGACATGTGGCAATCGCTGGCCGCGCTACGCAGCATCCTTACCGTGCCGTTCCACGGGGCGCTCGGAATCATTGCCGGCGCCTACCTGGCAATCGCGCGATCGGGCACGGCGCTCGGCGCGCACCGCCATCACCGCGACTGGGCGCGGATTTCAAGCCGATTCCTTGTCCTTGCGGCGCCGGTGGCGCTGCATGCCGGATTTGATCTGCCTTTGCTCACTCTGCAAAAAAGCCCGGATATTGACTCCGCCACGCGGCTTTTGCTGGGATCGGCGAGTGTATTGATCGGGTTCAGTTCAATCGCCTTTGCCGTGCGCCTGATACGACGGGTGGGCCGTCATCACGCGCCGCGGAACGATGTCGCCCGCGAACGGTTGAGTCAGCTGCGGCGAATGTGGGCGCTATTGGTGGTGGGCGGCGGCGCCGGATTTGCAGGCCTCGCCTTTGTTCTTTCTTCCATCCACCGCTGGCTGCTAAATCCCGATCACAACATGGCGCTCGTTCTCATTCCGATCGGCCTCGTCTCGATTGTGATTGGGATCGCGCTGCTGGCGGTCACGACGGCGGTCTATTTTCTCGGCCGCGACCGCATGCGCACCGGCTCGCAGAGCTTTTCATCCGTGCCCGGCCGGGGTTGAACCATCGGGCAACTCAGCGAAGTTTCGACCGATTCCCGGCCAACAAATTTCCCCGGACGCCTTTTCGTCACGCTATATTTGTATTGTCATCCGAGAGCCTCATTCTACGTCGCCAGCACGGGAGATTTGCGATGTCCGTTTCCCAGGAAATCACCGACTTGCAATCGAAAATGCGAGCCGCGGTCCGCGAGCATTGGAGGGCGTTCCTGATCGAGGGGCTCCTGCTGGTCATTTTTGGGCTGGCCGCGATAATTTTGCCGCCCCTTGCAAGCCTTGCGGTCACTATACTCTTGGGCTGGCTGTTTCTGATCAGCGGTATTGCGGGCCTCGCATTGACATTCTGGGCCCGGCACATGCCCGGCTACTGGTGGTCGCTGATTTCGGCGGTTCTCGCAGTCGTTGCAGGTGCGATCCTGCTGGCCCGGCCGGTGCAGGGCACGCTGACCCTCACCATCGTAGTCGGCGTCTATTTCGTTGCCGAGGGGGTCGCCACCATCATGTATGCGCTGGAGCATCGCCGCGAATTGTCGCAGCGCTGGTCCTGGCTGCTGGTCGCCGGAATCATGGATCTGTTGATCGCGGCCATCATCATTACGGGATTGCCGGGATCGGCACTCTGGGCGATCGGCCTTTTGGTCGGCATCAATCTGTTGTTCGGGGGCGCTTCGCTGATCGGCATGGCGCTCGCCGCACGCAAGACTTGATAACGCAAGACTTGATGGCGGGGAACCGAACAGCCATTTCGCTCGAAGGCGCTAGCTCGAAAACGTTCTAGCAGCCGCGGCAAATGCTCTTGAGCTTGCGATCGAGCTCCGCATCCTCGCGATTGACGGGGTCGTTCGGATTGTTCAGATTTTTTTCCGACGGCACCTGATCGACGCGCGGCTGGCGATGCCCGACCGGCGCCGGCCATGGCCCTTGCTTCCCGGATGACGGATTGCCTATCCCATTCTGCGCGACCGCGATTGAACCGGCGGCCAGCACCAGAAGTAACGTTGCGAATAATCTTCGCATCCTGCTTTTCCCTTCTCGGAGACAGCGCGATTACGGCCGCGGCGGATATAGGTGCACCTCGCCGCAGTAGTCGACCACACGATAACGCTTTTCCGCGGGTTGTTCACTGCCTGCGGAAAAAGAATTGTCCGGCGACAGATAATGCGGGCCGGCCGGAGCCTTGCCGTAGCCGCCGGGAATATCAACCACATATTCGGGCTGACATAGTCCAGATACCCGCCCGCGCAGCGCGCGCATGACTTCCTGGCCCTGTTCCAGCGTCGTTCGCAAATGCGAGGTTCCCGGCGCGAGGTCGCCGTGGTGCAGGTAATATGGTTTTATCCGGCATTCGACAAAGCCACGCATCAACGCTTCCAGCGCAGCCGGATCGTCATTGACGCCGCGCAGCAGCACGGACTGACTGACCATCGGAATACCGGCATCGATAAGGGCGGCACAAGCGGCACGCGCTCTTTGCGTCAGCTCCCTGACGTGATTGGCATGCAACGCCAACCATGTCGCCGCGCCCCTCGCCCTGAGCGCCGAGATCATCTCGCGGTCGATGCGCGAAGGCGCGGCGACCGGGACGCGGGTGTGAATCCGTATGATCCTGACGTGATCGATGCCCGCCAGATCCGCCATGACCTCGGCGAGCCGCCGCGGCGACAACATCAAGGGATCGCCGCCGGTCAGGATGACTTCCCATATTTCCGAATGAGCGCGGATATAGGCAAGCGCGTTTTCGTAAGCGCCTTCCGAGAGCGCGGTCGCCTTGCCCGGCCCCACCGTTTCGCGGCGGAAGCAGAACCGGCAATAGACCGCGCAGACGTGAACCAGCTTGAACAGCACCCGATCGGGATAGCGATGCACGATTCCCGAGACCGGCGAATGCGCGTCATCGCCGATCGGGTCAGGCCTCTCATTGGGTTGCGCCACAAGTTCCTCGGCGCTCGGGATATACTGTCGCGCAATCGGGTCCTGTGGATCGTCGGGGTTGATCAACGCGGCAACGTGCGGCGTCACCGCGATCGCGTAGCGCGCCGCAACTTTTTCGAGGTCACGAAGGCTTGCCACCGGCACGAGACCCTGCGCCGCCAGTTCGGCGGGCTCGCGCAGCGTCGTGACTGGCTTGAAATCGATACCGCTCATGTCTCACCTGCCGGCGGCGTCCACACCACCTGATCGATCGCCGTTGCGCCGCTTGCCAACATCACCAGCCGGTCGAAACCGAGCGCGACGCCGCTTGCTTCCGGCATTTCGGCGACGGCGGCAAGAAAATCCTCATCGACCGGATAGCGTTCGCCGTACCGTCGCTGCTTCTCGTCCATGGCTACCGCAAAGCGGCGGCGCTGTTCGTCGGCATCGGTCAATTCGCCGAAACCGTTGGCCATTTCAACCCCGCAGGCATAGATTTCAAAACGTTCCGCCACGCGCGGGTCGGATGATTTGGCGCGCGCCAGCGCCGCCTCGGGAACCGGATACTCGTAGAGCAGGGTCAGACGCCCCTGCCCCAGATTTGGCTCGATATGTTCCACCAAAACCTTGCTGAAAATATCGGACCAGGTGTCGTCCTCGGTAATCCGAACCTTCGCCTTGGCCGCCGCCGCAAAATCATCGCGATTTCCCTTACCCTCCGCCACCGAGGCTAGCAGATCGATGCCGGCAAAGCGTTCGAACGCCGCCGCCACCGTCAACAGCTCGGGCTCGGCAAAGGGATCGGCGGATTTTCCACGAAACGAAAAGCGCCCGATCCCGGTCGCTTGTGCGGCGTGCGCGATCACGACGACGCTGTCGGCCATCACCGCGTCGTAGGACGCGTTCGCGCGGTACCATTCGAGCATGGTGAATTCGGGCAGATGCAGATGGCTGCGCTCGCGGTCGCGAAATACGCGCGCGAATTCGAAAATCCTGGTCTCGCCGGCAGCCAGCAGCTTCTTGCAGGCAAATTCCGGCGAGGTCCGCAGGTAGCGCACCGCGCGCTGCCCTTGAGGACCCGCAAGCTCGGTGCGAGGGGCATGAAGATGGGTCTCATTGCCCGGCGAGACCTGCAAGATTGAGGTTTCCACTTCGATAAAGCCCTGCTCGTCGAACCAGCTCCGCGTCGCCCGAACGATGGCGTTCCGGGCCGCGAGAGCGGGCTTGGCGTCGGCGTGCCGGCTGGGCGACCACCAAGGTGACGGCATCGGGGGTGTCCTATCGGAGGGAGTTTGGGTCATTTTCGGCTATTCGTGTCGCTGCATCGGGTGAACCATTGGCTGCATCTCGATGACTAACCGGGAAACTGGAATCAAGCCATGTTGGAACAAAGATTACGCACCGCATCCCGAGCCCAAATAAGCTTGGCCGCCAAAGGCTGATACCCCTGAGCGGGCTGCCGTAAAACGCTGGCATCGATCGGCAAAATCAGTATGTTGCGGCCCGAAACCGCTTCGCTGGCCCCGAGACACTCATGTCCGGATCGGTCCGGAGCCCGAAAGTGTCAGGAAAAACAGCATTGAAAGTCATCGCCAGTTCAATTCGCAAGGGCAACGTCATCGAACAGGACGGCAAGCTTTACGTGGTTCTAAGCGCCGAGAATATCCATCCCGGCAAGGGCACCCCGGTCAGCCAGATTGAGATGCGCCGAATTAGCGACGGCGTGAAGGTATCCGAACGCTACAAGACGACCGACCAGGTGGAAAAGGCGACCATCGAGGATCGCAATTTCAACTACCTTTACGCAGACGCCGACGGCTTCCACTTCATGAACAGCGAGACCTACGACCAGATCCAGGTGCCGAAAGACGTGGTCGGCTCGTCCGCGCCCTATTTGCAGGAAAACATGACGGTCAAGCTCTCGATGCACGACGCGACCCCGGTCGCGATCCAGCTACCGCAGCGCGCGACGCTGGAGGTCGTGGAAACCGAACCGGTGACCAAGGGGCAGACAGCGTCATCGTCCTACAAGCCCGCGGTTTTGTCCAACGGCGTTCGCACGGCGGTGCCGCCACATATTTCGGCGGGCACACGCATAGTTGTCATGACCGAGGACGGGTCTTACGTTGAGCGAGCAAAGGACTGAGGCTTTTTGAGGCATGGGATTTGCGCCGGGGGGCGTCGCAGTGGGTACCGGGGTTGTACGGTTCGTCGCGCATCGGCTGGCGTCTTTGCTAGTGCTGCTCGCCGGCATAGCCGGCGTTTCCGCCGAGGAATTCAGAACGCCGGCGGTTTCACTGGTGCGCGTCGATTGGCGGGCGGCGCTCGATCGGCTACGGTCCGAAATCGGCACTCAGCCGACCGTGACGCCGTCGTTCACGTTTTCCGGCAGGCGGAGGCTCCCCGGGTTCGACCCGCGCTCCATGCCGGCGCTGGTGCAGCTCAACGCGGTGACGTCGAAGTTCTTCACGGGCATTGGCCGCAGTCCCGTGCCGGTACTGCTGCCGTTCGACACCGCGGCGTTTCTCGGCGCGCAATCGAGCGGTGCGCCGGCTGGTCCGTCGCGCTTTCAAGCCGACTTCCGCCCCGTCGATGTATTTGACGCCGGCCAGGCCGGTTACGACGCGGTGTTTTCGCTCGAGCCCGGCGTCGGCGACGGCATGCCGCAGCGAACCTTCGCAAGACCCGTCGAAGTGCAGATCACCGGCTCAATCCTCGTCTACGAGATCAACGATCCGCAGGGCGGCAAGGGCGAGCCGGTCAAGTCACTGGCTTCGCAGTTTCCAGACCTCCGTCGCTTCATTCGCGAAGGCTATGTGCGTTACGCTTTCACCCGCTTCGGCGTACCCTATGTGGTTTCGATCCAGTGTCTGGACTCAAGCCCCCGCCCGCGGCGTCTGGCCTGCCGCGAGGCCTACCCGGTCGCCGAGAGATTTTTGAAGGCGCTGCACGTCGCGGGCGGTCTTCCCTCCCGCGCGCGGATGGACGCCGCCTCCGAGGTCGTCGAGCGGCCGCTCGCGGCTTCATCCGACTTCACCTATCGCGCGGCCGGCGACATCATTGCCCGCAGCGGATCCCGCAAGCAGGGCGGCCGCGCCGATTTCACCGCCTACTCGCAAATTCGATTTCCCCTGGAAGAGACTCCGGCTTTCATCCACTCACAATCATTCGGGAAGCGCAGGTTGGCCAGCGAGCTGGCCGGCGGACCCACCAGCTACCCCTGGCAGGATAATTTTTGCGAAGCGCGTAGTTTCAGCGTCGGACAATGTCCGAGCGGATTTGGCCATCAGGGTGAGGACATTCGCGCCGCGGCATGCCCACCGCAAAGCGACGGGCCTGATCGCTGCGACCCGAAACAGAAGGGGGTCGTTGCCGTCCGCGATGCCGTCGTGATCCGCTCGCCGAAACAACAGGCGGCGACGCTGCAGGTCAACACCCGCACCGAGCATATCCGTTTCCGCTATATGCATATGAATCCGTTCGCGTTGGATGCCGACCGGATTCTGAACGGCCGTGAGGTCGCGGAAGGCGAGAAAATCGGCGTCGTCTCGAACTATCTCGATCGTCCCAACGGCACCACCCGCCATCTGCATTTCGACGTCCAGGTGTTCACGCGCGACGGATGGCTGTGGGTCAATCCCTATGTGACGCTGATTTCGGCCTATGAGCGTCTGATCCGCGGGCGCGGGCGCGAGATCGGGCCTCCGGCGATGCCCTCCTCGGCCGACGTTGCGCACGCGATGCCGCAGGATGCGATCCGTCCGGGCATCGGGGAAGGCGGAGAAAATTGATTTTCGCCGGGCTACTGCCGCAACCAGGCACGCCCGGCGCTGTTTCTTAGGAACGGACCCCAGTGTGTCCCCAGGTCTCATCCCAATCCTGGCCTGCGGCATCGACGACGCGGCCGTCGGCCTCGAAGAATTTGTTGGGGACCTGAAAGATCGCGAGCATCAGTCCGCCTTCCGGACACCACGCGACGTGACGGCTGCCCGGCTCGCGCCAGACGAATTCGCCGGCCTGCGCCTCGATGCCCTTCGCCGGGCCTTCCTTGTCGACCAGATGCCCTTCGAGAACATAGGTCTGCTCGATATTGACGTGCTCGTGGTCGGGCAACACCGCTCCCGGCGCGAACCGCATCAGCGCCGTCATCAGGCCTGTCGCGCGATCGAACAGCAGCGTCTTGGCCTCGCAGCCGGGAAAGCGCGTCTTCTGCCACTCCATAGTCTCCGGACGGACGAGGTGAGAATGCGTGTCGGCGGTTTGCGGACCTTTCGGCGTCACGGCGTCCATGGCGATGCTCCTCCCCTGGATCGCGACGATGATAGCAGCTTTGCCCGCGCCCGTCTCCCGGGCCAACAAGTGGGTAGTGGGCTCTTTTGAAAAGACGCTGCGGACCACCCCGGCCATGGCCGCCAACGTGGCCAAGCGGCTTTGGGAGGTTGGTGATATTGTGGACGTTTTGGAAGCGTGGGAAGCCCATAACTAGTGAGGCAATCTGATGGCTAGTAAAGGTCAAATGACGGGAATGCTTGGCGTCTATCTTGCAGCCGCGCAGCTTGTGAGAAGCGGTTTTATTGTATCGCCTACATCTAGAAGCGCCGTAGGCGCGGATTTGCTTGTTACGGATCAGGATTGCAAGAAAGCTTGGTCAGTCCAAGTGAAGACCAACTCAAACATGCAAAATTGGTGGCACATGGGCGCCACTTCGAAGCCATTGACCTCTGCGAGCCATGTATATGTTTTCATCAATGTGCCGAAAAATCCACAAAGACCGCCTCAGTTCTATGTCGTCCCAAGCCGACAGGTAGCCCCTCTCCGAAAGACGCGGACTCGTGGATGCGTCTATGACCGTGATGAAAGTCATAGAGACAAGTGGGAGAAAGTGTTTGGCAACGCCAAGGGGGCAAACTCATCGAAAGCTAATTAAGGCAGGGCAAAGGAGCCGACTACCAACAAGCCGGCAATGGCTCTGCCGCCGGCCTGCCCGCGCGGCTAGAATACGCCGATGAAACAGCCTGATTCCCTTCCCCGGCCGACGCGCCGCGCGCTGTTGCGGTATGGCGCGGGTTTTGGCTTCCTGCTTGCGCATCCCCTTGCCGCGCTGGCCGCGGCCCCGCCCGGCTTCGATCAGTGGCGGGACAAATTTCGCGCGCGGGCGCTGGCGAAAGGAATTTCGCAAGCGACCTGGGCCCGCGTGATGGACCGCATCGAGCCGGACATGTCGGTGTTCCAGCAGATGCAGGACCAGCCGGAGTTCCACGAAGAGCTCTGGCAATACATCAATCGCCGGGTTTCGGACTGGCGCATTATCGCCGGCAAAGAAGCGCTGAAAAAGAACGAGGCGCTGTTTGCGCGCATCGAACGGGATTACGGTGTGGAGCGCGGCACGCTGCTGGCGCTGTGGGGCGTCGAATCCGCTTATGGAGATCCCCAGGTGCAGCAGAACCATATGCGGCCCGTATTTCCATCGCTGGCCGCGCTTGCCTGGAACGCGCCGCGCCGGCGCGCCTATTGGGAGGGCGAGCTGATCAATGCGCTGCGCATCGTCGATCGCGGCTGGAGTAGCCCTGAGCAAATGCGGGGATCGTGGGCCGGCGCCATGGGACACACTCAGTGGATGCCGGAGGTGTGGCTCAATGTCGGCATCGACTACGATCACGACGGCCGGGTGTCGCCGTTCGGCAAGCCGGACGACGCGCTTGGTTCCACCGCGCGCTTCCTGGTCGAGCGCGGCAAATTTCACCGCGGCGAACATTGGGGATATGAAGTCCGCGCCGGCGCCTCCGCGCGCGGCAACCGCACCTACGCCGCATGGGCGAGCGCCGGCCTCACGCGCGCCGACGGCGAAGCTTTCCCGCAACCCCACGCGTCGGCACAGCTATGGACGCCGGTCCCGGGCGGACCGAGTTTTCTGTTGGGACCGAATTTCTATGCGGTGCGCAGTTACAATCCTTCGATGAACTATGCGCTCGCGATCTGCCATCTCGGCGATCGCATTCTCGGCGCGCCGCCCTTTATCCAGCCGTTTCCCGGCTCCGAGCGCGCGCTGACGCTTGCCGAGGTGCAGGAGATGCAGGTGCGGTTAACCAAAGCCGGCTTCGACACCGGCGGCACCGACGGGCGCGTCGGCAACGACACCATGCGGGCGGTGCGGGATTATCAAACCAAGATGGGGCTGTTGCCGGCGGATGGTTACGGCGGGCTGAAGGTACTGGCGCGGCTGCGGCAGAGGCCATAACGACTAGCTGGGTCGCTTAACTAACCGTTCGATGAATTGCTCGACGTCATTTTGGTCGTAGCCGAGCAACGACCCTTTGACCCTTTCCAGATCCGGCCGCCAGCCCGGTCCCATCGAATGATAAACATCCTGAATCATTCGCATCGCGGGAATCCGCCAAGCCTGGTCCGTGGTCGCATACAATACGCTTCGCGCGCCAAATTCTTCACCATCGCGAGAAATCCCTTTCTCTACGCGAATGTCCTTGACGAAAAGGCCTTCTGCGACATGCTGATCGAACTGACGCTCAGGAAACGTTTCTCGCTCGATCCCCAGCTCTTCGTAAAATGCGCAAAGGTGTTTCCTTCCCACTAACATGAGCTCAAGCTCGCGGCCTTCATGGGGTCCTAGAAACGACGGCCGAACATACTTTTCTTTTGCTCCCGCCATAAGAAATCCTATCTGTTCACTGCCGGTCCCCGGTCCGGCACTGCCACATCAAGCACACACTATTGAACGCGTTCGGTACACTGCCGGCGACTATTCCGTTTCGACGTCTTCCAGACGGACCCCGCGCCCTGCTTTCAGGCTATCGCGCGCCTGCTCGATCCGGCGCAAGAATCGCGGATCGTTTTCGAGCCGATATTCAAACCAATCCTCTTCCGACTCGAATCCGATCAGAATCCCGGCCGGCCTTCCGTGACGAGTGATAATGATCTCCTGCGTCTCCGCCTCCCGAAGATATCGAGACAGATCATCCTTGATCTCCGAGAGCGGCACCTCTTTCACTCCGGACTTCCGAACTGCGCGAGCCATGACAAAGCCTCCGATTTGGTCAAGATCGCCAAAACCTCGGCGGTCGTTTCGGTTACGTCGTAGAATATTCGCACCTCGCCGACGCGAAGCCGATATTGCGGCCGGCGCAGGCCGCGCAATCGTTTGATGCGGCTTCGGCTCACCTTTTTCGGCTCGTGCCTCAAATGCGCGTCCAGGGCGGCCCGGACCTCAGCCCGAACGTTCGCCCTCAGCCTCTTAAGGTCTTCGACGGCCTCGGGGGCTAAAACTATCGCAAACGGCATTTTGGCTATATTATAGCCAGAATAGTTCCGCGTCAAATTCAGCTACTGCTGCGGCATATTACCTGATCACCGCCGGTCCCTGATCCGGCACGGCGACGTCGAGCACGCGCAATTGCACGCGCTCGGTGCCTTGCCAACGATCGACCGCGAGCGATCCCGCTACGTGCAGCACCTGTCCGCGATTTGCAACGAGCGCATTGCCGAGTTTTTGTCCGACCGATCGAAACGCCATTCCGTTGATGATCGCGCCGTCGCCGGATTTGAACCGGACGCGCAGATGCGCCTGCCCCACTTCGTCGGCAAAGATGAGCTGGTGGGACGGCAGCGCGATCACTGCTTCCGGATTTCCGGCGCCAAACGGCCCGGCACGGTTGAGCGCGGCGACGAATTCCGGCGTGACGGCGCGCGCGCTGACCGCGCCGTCGATGAAGAGTTCGTTGACATGGCGCGAAGCTGCCACGTCGTGCGCCAGCGCGCTTTCCATGTAGGCGCGGAATTCGGCGAGTTTTTCCTTGCGCAAGGTCACGCCGGCCGCCATCGCGTGGCCACCGCCCTTCAGCAGGAGACCGTCATGGACGGCCTGCCGCACCGCCTTGCCGAGATCGACGCCGCCGATCGAACGGCCCGAGCCGGTACCGATGCCGCCGGGCTCGAGCGCAATGGCAAAGGCAGGCCGGGCGAATTTTTCCTTCAGCCGCGACGCGACAAGACCGACGACGCCGGGATGCCAGCCCTCCGACGCGGTGACGATGACGGAGCCCTTGTCTTCAAACCCGAGCGAGGCGAGTGCTTCGGCTTCGGCCTGCGCTTCCGCCATCTGCTCGATGACACGGCGCTCGCTGTTGAGCCGGTCGAGCTCGGCCGCGATTCGCGCGGCTTCCGAGACGTCGCCCTCCAAAAGCAGCCGCACGCCAAGGTCGGCGCGTCCAATACGTCCGCCCGCGTTGATGCGCGGCCCGAGCATGAAGCCGAGGTGCCAAGCTTCCGGCGGGCCGTTCAGCCGCGACACGTCCATCAGCGCGGTGTGACCGACATGATCGCGGCGGCGCATCGCGATCAGGCCCTTGGCCACGAAGGCCCGGTTGAGCCCGATCAGGGGTGCCACGTCGGCGACGGTGCCGAGCGCGACGTGATGCAGCATGCCCAACAAATCGGGCTCGGGCATTTCGCTGGTCCAAAATCCCCGCGCCCGGAGCTCGCGATTGACCGCAACCAGCGTGACCAGCACGAGACCGACAGCGGCGAGATGGCCGAGGCCTGAGAGATCATCCGGCCGGTTCGGATTGACCAGCGCCTCGACCTCCGGCAGGTCATCGCCGCATTGGTGATGGTCGATCACCACGACCGACATCGAAAGCCGCCGCGCCTCGGCCAGGGGCTCAAGGCTGGTGGTGCCGCAATCAACGGTGACGAGCAGCGTGGCGCCCTTGGCCGCAAGCATGCGCACCGCCTCGATATTGGGGCCATAGCCTTCGAAGATGCGGTCGGGAATATGGATCAGCGGATCAAGCCCGCAATGGCGCAGATGCCAGGCGAGCAACGCCGCCGAGGTGGCGCCGTCGACATCATAATCGCCAAAGATCGCGACCCTTTCGTTTCGCGTGGCCGCGTCCGCGATGCGCTTGGCGGCTGCCTCCATCTGCGTCACGGTGTAGGGGTCCGGCATCAGCTTGCGGATGGTCGGGTCGAGAAAATCCTCGACCGCGTCGATCTCGACGTCGCGCCCGGCCAGCAGGCGCGCCAGCATTTCCGGCAGTTGAAAGCGTTGCGCGATCGCAAGCGCCCGCGCCGCGCCCCGCGCATCGAGCCGGTCGCGCCAAAGTTTTCCGGTGAGCGAATGCGACACGCCGAGAAACGCCGGCGGGGCTTCGACGGGCAATGCGGTGGCGGGAAGCGTCATGATGCTTTCGAGGAGATTTTGATGAGAAGCGTTTGCTTCACCTAACCCGGATTATGTAGCGTGGCGCCCTTGGCCGCAAGCATGCGCACCGCCTCGATATTGGGGCCATAGCCTTCGAAGATGCGGTCGGGAATATGGATCAGCGGATCAAGCCCGCAATGGCGCAGATGCCAGGCGAGCAACGCCGCCGAGGT
>DATGGY010000146.1:0-17164 GCA_035308285.1 Bradyrhizobium sp.
ACCACGGCGCCGTGATCCGGAAACATCCGGTTGGAGAAGGAAACCTTTGCGCCCGTACGCTCGAGCAAGGTGCGAGCGATGAACACGCCAAGACCGAGACCGCTGCGCGAGCCCTCCGCCTCGTCCCCACTGCGCCGCCGCGACAGATAGGGCTCGCCGATGCGCTTGAGCATGTCGGGCGCAATTCCCGGCCCGTCATCGGAAATGACGATCTCGACGGTCTCGGCATTCCACCAGGCGTTCACCTCGACGGTGGCTCGCGCGAAGTCGACGGCGTTTTCCAGGATGTTGCCTACACCGTAGAGGACGGCAGGATTTCGGGTCCCGACCGGCTCGGGAGTGCCCGCAACCGCGATGCGGACCTTGATCGCGACGCCGAAATCGCGGTGCGGCGCCACCGTTTCCTCGATCAGCGCGGACAGGGGCATGCGGTCGAACGGCGCGCCGGTGGAGGAAAGCTGGGTGATCTTGGCCAGAATGTCGCGGCAACGTTGCGCCTGTTCGCGCAATATCTTGATGTCGCCCGCGAGCAGGCTGTCGTCCGGCAAGGTCTGTTCCAGCTCGCGCGAAATCAGGAAGATGGTCGATAGCGGCGTGCCGAGTTCATGCGCGGCGGCGGCGGCCAGACCGTCAAGCTGGGTGAGATGCTGCTCGCGCGTCAACACAAGCTCGGTCGCGGCCAGCGCATCCGACAATTTGCGGGCCTCCTCGGCCACCTGGAAGGCATAGAGGCTGGTGACGCCGATCGCGACCACGATCGAGAGCCAGACGCCAAACAGGTAAATCGGCGGCAACACCAGGGGGTCGTCAGGATCCCATGGCAAAGGCAGATGAAAGAACACCAGCACGGAGGCGCAAGCGACCGCGAGAGCCCCCAGCGCGATCGTCAGCCGTATCGGCAGCGCGGTGGCGGAGATCAGAACCGGGGCAAGAAACAGAAACGAGAACGGGTTTTCCAGACCGCCGGTGAAAAACAACAACCCCGCGAGCTCGACGATGTTCAGTGCCAAGAGTGCCGCCGCGAGGGACGGCTCCAGCCGCTGCATCGGGTTGAACCTGATCTGCAGCACGAGGTTGAGCAAGGCGGACAGGCCGATGATGGTCAGGCACGGAGCGATCTCGACGTCGAATTCAAGCCCCTGTTCCACGACGAAGATGGCCACGAGTTGCCCGAGCGCGGCGAGCCAGCGCAGCCGCAAGATCGTATCCAGGCGAACATAGCGGCGCGGATGACGAAAATCGGGGGCGGCGATCTCAGTCATGCGCGGTGCCGGGCTATTCGAAGTTCGAGATGTGTCGTGGCACCCTCCGGTACGGCAAAAGGGCAAAGGGGGCGCCGGCTCATCAGCGACCCCGACGCTGCCTGGGATTCAAACTCCGTACCGCGAGCCTAAGATGACTGCAAATCGGCCTTGATCGACTTTAGCCGCCCCGGACGCCCACGACAAATCAGCCTTCCCGCCGCCATATCTGAAGTTTGCAAATTCTCGTGGGAGCCTTGCGCTTACGGCGGCGATGCCCCAATGAACAGCCCATGATGAACGATGGCGCGATCACATCCCGACCCGCCGCGGCCGCTCCGAACCAGGTGGCCGCGATCGAGATCGCGCACCTGACAAAGCTCTACAAGACCACCCGCGCCGTCGACGATCTGTCCTTTCGCATCACGCGCGGGAGCATTACCGGGCTGCTCGGCGGCAACGGCGCCGGCAAGACCACGACCATTGCCATGATCATGGGGCTGGTACTGCCGAGTTCGGGGCGGATCCGGGTGTTGGGCTATCCGATGCCCGAGCAGAGCGCCGAAGTGCTCGGCCGGATGAATTTCGAAAGTCCCTACGTCGACATGCCGATGCGGCTCACGGTTCGGCAGAACCTCACCATCTTCGGCCGCCTCTATGCGGTGGAAAACCTGGACGAGCGCATCGAGAAACTCGCCACCGAACTCGATCTCGCCGAGTTCCTCGATCGCGCCAACGGCAAGCTTTCCGCCGGGCAAAAAACCCGGGTGGCGCTGGCGAAAGCGCTGATCAATCAGCCCGAGTTGTTGCTGCTGGATGAACCGACGGCGTCGCTCGACCCGGACACCGCGGATTGGATCAGGCAGCACCTTGAGACCTATCGCAAGGAAAACGGCGCGACCATCCTGTTGGCTTCTCACAACATGTTTGAAGTCGAGCGGCTCTGCGACCGCGTGATCATCATGAAACGTGGCCGTATCGAGGACGACGACAGTCCGGACAATATCATGGCCCGCTATAACCGGGCGACGATGGAGGAGGTGTTTCTCGACGTCGCCCGCGGTCGCGTTCAGGAGGGCACGCCGTGAGCACGCTCGTTCTCGCCGGAGGGATCGCGCCGCATCGGATCAACGCCATGATCCTGCGTTACTGGTATCTGTTGATGTCGTCATGGCCGCGGCTGCTGGAACTGCTCTATTGGCCGGCGCTGCAGGTCATAACCTGGGGATTCCTGCAGACTTACATCACGCAGAATGCCGGGTTTTTTGCCCGCGCCGGCGGCACGCTGATCGGCGCGGTGATCCTGTGGGACATCCTGTTCCGCGGGCAGCTTGGCTTTTCGATCTCCTTTCTCGAGGAGATGTGGGCGCGCAATCTCGGCAACCTGATGATGAGTCCATTGAAGCCGATCGAGTTTCTAATCGCGCTGATGATCATGAGCCTGATCCGGCTTGCGATCGGCGTCATTCCGATGACGCTGCTGGCGATGATCTTCTTCGGCTTCAATCTCTACGGCATTGGATTTCCGCTGATCGCTTTTTTCTGCAACCTGATCTTCACCAGCTGGTCGGTGGGAATCTTCGTATCAGGGCTGGTGCTGCGGCACGGTCTCGGCGCCGAAAGCATCGTCTGGACCTTGATGTTCGGCCTGATGCCGCTGGCCTGCGTTTACTACCCGGTAACGGTGCTGCCGCATTGGCTTCAATATGTCGCATGGGCATTGCCGCCGACCTACGTGTTCGAGGGAATGCGCACGCTGTTGATGGAGCACACCTTTCGCGCCGACCTGATGGCGGACGCGCTGGCCATCAACGTCGTGCTGTTTGCCGCATCATTTGCGATATTTCTCGCGCTTTTGCGCAGTGCGCGACGGCACGGCTCGTTGATCCAGGGCGGTGAGTAAACCCGACTTAATTCGCATTCCGGCCTGTCCAGCCGGGGGAAATACCGATCTCCCGCATTGACGCTTTATTACGTATTCGGCACTATGCTGCGATGCAAAAGGGATGAGAATAGATGCCGATTGGTGAGTTTGGCGGCGCACCGCCTCTAGTGGCCGAAGGCAGTCCAGCGCTGACGAGGCCGATGTACTGGATGTATGAGATGGCGCATGCGTCGCTCAATCCAGCGCGCGCCGTGACTGACGCCACGAAAATCCTGTTTCAGAACCCCCTTAATCCGTGGTCCCACACCGAATTGGGCAAATCCATTGCCGCCGCCTGCGAACTGTTCGAGCGCGCTACGCGCCGCTACGGCAAGCCTGAATGGGGCATCAACGACACCGATGTGAGCGGCGTGCGCACTCCGGTCGAAATTCGCGTCATATGGGAAAAGCCGTTCTGCCGCCTGTTGTACTTCGACCGCAAGCTGACCCGTCCCTTGCGCGCGCCGCAGCCACGCGTGCTGATCGTGGCGCCGATGTCGGGTCACTATGCGACGCTGTTGCGCGGTACGGTCGAAGCCTTCCTGCCGACCCATGAGGTGTACATCACCGATTGGGCCGACGCCCGGATGGTCCCGTTGACGGAGGGCCGTTTCGATCTGGACGATTACGTCGATTATCTCATCGAGATGCTGCACACTCTCGGCGGCAATATGCATGTGATCGCGGTGTGCCAGCCTTCGGTGCCGGTGGTCGCGGCGGTCTCGATCATGGAAGCTGAAAACGATCCCTTTGTTCCGATTTCCATGACGCTGATGGGCGGCCCGATCGATACCCGCCGCAATCCAACGTCGGTGAACAATCTCGCCGCCGAGCGCGGCATCGAATGGTTTCGCAATCACGTCATCACCAAGGTTCCGTTTCCCCATCCTGGCGTGATGCGCGACGTCTATCCGGGCTTTTTGCAGCTCAACGGCTTTATCAGCATGAACCTCGACCGCCATATGGACGCCCATAAGGATCTGTTCCGCAATCTGGTGAAGGGCGACGGCGACTTGGTCGACAAGCACCGGGATTTCTACGACGAATATCTGGCGGTCATGGATCTGTCGGCGGAGTATTATCTGCAGACCGTCGATACCGTTTTCATCAAGCACGCCCTGCCGAAAGGCGAGATGACCCATCGCGGCAAGCCGGTTGACCCGTCCAAGGTTAGGCGCGTCGCCTTGATGACGGTCGAAGGCGAGAACGACGACATTTCCGGGCTCGGGCAGACCGAAGCGACGCACACGCTGTGCAGTTCCATTCCAAAACATCGCCGCGTGCATTATGTTCAAAAGGGCGTGGGCCACTACGGCGTCTTCAACGGTTCGCGATTCAAATCGGAAATCGTGCCACGCATCTCCGATTTCATGATGTCGGCGGCAAACATGAAGCCTTCGCTGGCCTATGCCGCAGAATGAAGCGCAATTTGGCGACCTTCGACGCTGAGCCGCACACTAGCAAGAAAATGTGGAGCTGATTCGAGGGGGCCGGTAACCCCCTGAATTAGCCCGCGGAAACACGATTCAGGCGGTTTTCAAAGAATGAGCTTAAATCCACTCCTTTGGACCCCCAGTTAAGCCGTTTTCGGCCCGATTTTTTTGAGGGCGACCCCATCCTGTAGCGTCGGCCGGCCCACCAGCCCCTGTATATTGGGCAAATGATTTGTTTTTGCGCCGAGCGATTTCCCTGGCAGCGGATATGGCAGAATCCGGGCGAACTCCTGATCCCCGGACTAGCAGACATGGCCACTCGCGCACTCCTTTATCGGCGGCCTTACGAACCTTCTCGCCTTCTGGTCAAACACGGCACGCAAATCTATTCGGTGAGGCTGCGCCGGCACCGGCGCGCGCGCCGCTACACCTTGCGCATTCATCCCAGCGACCGCGAAGCGATCCTGACCATGCCGCCGCGCGGCACCATTGCCGATGCCAAAGATTTCGCGCAGCGCCACGGCGGCTGGATCGCGGCGCGCCTCGGCCGCCTGCCAAAGGCTGCACCGTTTCTTCCGGGCACCGTCGTGCCGCTGCGCGGCGTCGCACATCGAATCGTGCATCGCCCCTCGCAGCGCGGCACAGTCTGGACCGAATTGCGCGACAGCGGCGAGCGCGTCCTCTGCGTGGCGGGCGGCGCGGAATATATCGAGCGGCGCGTCCACGACTATCTGAAGCGCGAAGCGCGCAAGGACCTGCAGAAGGCTTCAACTTATTATGCTCAGGCGCTGGGCGTGAGGGTCAGGCGACTGTCCATCCGCGACCAGTCGAGCCGCTGGGGTTCCTGCACGACCGCAGGCTCGCTGTCATTCTCCTGGCGGCTGATCCTCGCCCCGCCTCATGTGCTGGACTACCTCGCCGCCCACGAGGTGGCGCATCTTGTCGAAATGAACCATTCGATGCGGTTCTGGAGGGTCGTCGCAAAGGCCTGCGATCATGTCGAGCGCGCCAAGAACTGGCTCGATACCCACGGTAACGACCTGCACCGCTACGGTATCCAGGACTGAGCTGAGGCGACGGCGCGCCAAGCCGCCGTTCGAACAAGGCCGACCTCGCATTCAAAGACCACGACGCCGCCGCTTCGCCTGGCACGTCGGCGCAAGCTATGCGCTTTTCATCAGATCGCGAATTGCACAGGGATGTTGTCAGGCGGCACGCGGCGTCGGATAAGTCGGAAATGCGTGGCGTGACAATCATGAGCGGAACCGCGACGGCGGTTCTTCTCCTTATTCAGATAGCCGCAGCCCCTGCCCGCGCCGACACCATGGAGGCCGCGCTACTGCGCGCCTACCAAAACAATCCGCAGCTCAACGCACAACGAGCTTCGGTCCGCGCCACCGATGAAAGCGTGCCACAGGCACTGTCCGGCTACCGCCCCAAGCTCGCGGCAACCGCGAGCAGCGGAGGTCAATTCACCAATGAGCTTGTCAGGATACCCGGCAGCAAGATCGAAGAGGGCTCTCAAGGCCCTCACGCCGCGGGCGCCACGGTGACCCAGACGCTCTTCAACGGCAACCAAACCGCCAACAAGGTCCGCGCCGCCGAAAGCCAGGTCTCGGGAGCGCGCGAAGGTTTGCGGCTGCTTGAACAGTCCGTCCTGCTAGCGGCTGCCTCGATCTATATGGACTACCTGCGCGACGCCGCGATTTTGGAGGTGCAGCGCAGTAATACAAGGGTTCTTGAGGAAACCCTGAGGCAAACCCGTCAGCGGTACGGTGCGGGGCTTGTCACCCCCACCGACGTCGCCCAATCGGAGGCCCAGCTCGCAGCAGGCCGCACCCAGGAACTCGCCGCCGAAGCCACCCTGACGACGACGCGCGCGAACTTTCGCCGCATCATCGGCAACGAACCCAGACAACTCGCGCCAGCTTCGCCAGTGGACCGTTATCTGCCGGAAACCCTGCGCGATGCCGCCGATATCGCGCTCGCGGAAAATCCGAGCGTGACTTCCGCCATGTACGGCATCGACGTCAGTTTTCTCAACGTGAAAATCAGCGAAGGGGCGCTGTTTCCGACCGTCTCGCTGCAGGCCAGCGTTCAGAAAACCTCGCAACAAACGATCACGCAGGTACGGGAATTCAGCGCCTCGGCGGTAGCGCAGGTGAGCATACCGATCTATCAGGGCGGCGCCGAATATTCGCTGATCCGGCAATCGAAGGAGACGGCAGACCAGCAGCGTTTCAATCTCGAGCAAGTCCGCGATCAGGCGCGCGCCGACCTGATTACGGCTTGGGGCCAGTTGCTCGCCGGCAAGGCGCAGATCGCCTCCTCGCAGGCCCAGGTCGAGGCGTCGGAGATCGCCCTGCTTGGCACACGCAAGGAGGCGACCGTCGGCCAACGCACCGTCCTCGACGTCCTGAACGCGCAACAGGCGCTGGTCAATGCCCGCGTCGCACTCGTAACCGCGCAGCATGACCGTGTGGTTGCGTCCTATGCCGTCTTGAGTTCCATCGGACGGCTATCGCCCCAGTTACTCCATCTCGCGACACCGGTTTACGACCCGAGCGTCCACTATTATCAAGTGCGCGATAACTGGACCGGCGTACGCACGCCGGACGGCCGCTGACGCCCTCTAGCGAATGCGATTTTCGCGATCGCGCCGTTCCGCCGATTACAAAAAATTACCGGCCGAACAGCCGGTCCATCAGCCAACCGTCCAACCCGCTCGCGGCTTCCGGGCGCGCGGAGGCCCGCGTCGGCGCCGGCCGGCCGGCGCCGTTTGCCGGAGCGTTGGCGGGCGCGTTGCTTGGCGGGGTGGCCTGCGCGAAATTCGCCAGGATGCCGCCCGCTTGCGAACCCGGCAATGCCGCAACCGGCACGCCCTGGTGCGCGGCGCGCATGAAGCGGGTCCAGATCTCCACCGGCAAGCCGCCGCCGGTCGCCTTCTTGGTCGGCGAGCCGTCGTCATTGCCGAGCCAGACGCCGGTCACGAGATTGGACGTGTAGCCGATGAACCAGGCATCGCGGAAATCCTGACTGGTGCCGGTTTTGCCGGCGGCCATCCAGCCCGGAAGCTCCGCTTTGCGCGCGGTGCCGCTCAGGAGCGTTTCCTGCATCATGGCGTTCATCATCGCGACGTTGCGCGGGTCGATCACCTGGCCGAGCTGGTCGGTCGGCCGCATGTACAACACCTTGCCCTCGACGGTGCGAATCTTGTTCACGACATGCGGCGAGACGCCGAGGCCGCCGTTCGAAAACGGCACGTAGGCGCCGACCAGTTCGACCAGCGAGACTTCGGAGGTGCCAAGCGCAATCGACGCATTGGCATCAAGTTTCGATGAAATGCCGAGCCGATGCGCGGTGCGCACCACGTTCTTTGGCCCCACTTCGAGCCCGAGCCGTACCGCTACCGTATTGAGCGACATCGCCAGCGCCTGGGTCAGCGTCACCGCGCCGAAATATTCATGGCTGTAGTTCTCCGGCTTCCAGCCCTTGACGTCGAGCGGCGCGTCCTGCCGGATGGTGTCCGGCGTCAGGCCGGCTTCGATCGCGGTGAGATAAAGGAGGGGTTTGAAGGCCGAACCGGGCTGACGCTTGGCGGTGACCGCGCGATTATACTGGCTTTCGGCGTAGTTGCGGCCGCCGACCATGGCGCGCACCGCGCCATCCGGCGCCATCGCCACCAGCGCGCCCTGGCTGACGTTGAATTTCACGCTTTTCGCCGCGAGTTCATCGATCACGGCAGCTTCGGCGACCGCCTGCAGTTTCGGATCGATCGAGGTTTCGACCACGACGCTCTGATCGATCTGGCCGATGAGATCATCTAGCACCTCGCCGATCCAGTCCGCCACATAGTTGATGGTTCCTGCACCGACCGGCTTCACATGATAAGAGGGATGCCCGATCGAGGCTTGCGCCTGCGCTTCGGTGATGAATTTGGCATCCGCCATGGCGGCAAGCACCGTCTGCGCGCGCTGCTCTGCGCCTTCAGGATTGCGATTGGGCGCAAGTCGCGACGGCGACTTGACGAGTCCGGCAAGCATCGCCGCCTCCGCCAGCGTCACGTGCTTGGCGGATTTGCCGAAATAACGCTGGGCAGCCGCCTCGACACCATAAGCGCCGGAGCCGAAATAAACGCGGTTGAGGTAGAGTTCGAGAATCTCGGCCTTGGAGTGCTTACGCTCCAGCCAAAGCGCGAGTTCGACTTCCTGCAACTTCCGCTGAAATGTTCGCTCCTGGGTCAAAAACAGATTCTTCGCCAGTTGCTGGGTGAGGGTCGAGCCGCCCTGCGAAACGCCGCGGTGCATGATGTTGGTAACGGCCGCGCGCGCGATGCCGACGGGATCGATGCCATAATGCGAATAAAAGCGGCGGTCCTCGATAGCGATGAAGGCCTTCGGCAAATAGGGAGGCAGATCCTTCAATGCGACATTGGCGCCGGCCATTTCGCCGCGAGTAGCCAGGACGCTGCCATCAGCGCCGGTGATTTGAATCGTCGGCGGCCGCTTTGGAATTTCGAGCGACTGGATCGCGGGCAGATGCGCTCCGACCCAGACGACCACGCCAACGGCCGCGATCGCCCCCCACAGCCCGAGCACCGCGCCCCAATAAAACAGGCGAAACAGACCGACGCGCGCCCGGCGCCGTGATCTGCGTTTTCGCGCTGCCCGGCTCACGCGCGGCTTGCGCTCGCGCGGAGCCTCGTCCTCTTCGTCGCTCTCCACGATCTTGCGCTTGGAGGATGGCTTCTTCGGCTTGTCTTCGTCGGCCGAAGCGACCCGATCCTTCGAACCGAGACGCAGTTCGGCAAGCGAGGCGCCGAGGCCGAATTGCGGCTCCTTGCGCCCGCCGCCTTTTTTCCGTCCCCACGCCATACGCGAACGCCCACACCATCCGATGCGGGCCAAAGTAGCGGGGCCGGTTTAAAGCCGTCTTAAACGATGGTTAATCGCGGCAGCGGGCGCAACGCGCAACCGCCTGACATGCAAGGCGTTCAGACCGGCTTAACCCTACCGCCGCCGCGAAATTTCCAGAGCGGCACAGCTTGCTCCGTTGTGGACTAAGTCAGGCCTCCAACGCTCAAACGACTGTCAGCCGGAGGCATCGTCCACGATGATTGGCCCAAAGCCTTCCCAGCGCTCGCCATTAAACTTCATCATCTGCAATTGCTTGTTGACGCGATAGTCGTTCGGCGTCGTGCTGCCAACGATCCCAGGCAACGCGAGATCGAGTTGGACGTCCTTGAGATTGGTCGCCTGTTTCATGACATTCTCGCGAGTGAGATCGTCCCCACACTGCTTGAGAACATGAATCAGCAACTGCGTGGTGCTGTAGCCGTAAGTGTTGAAGCTCGAATCCTTGTCGCCTTCCGGATAGTACTTCGCCATAAATGCGAAATATTTCTTCATGCCCGGATCGTCCTTCCAGGTCGGATCGAGCGGGTCCTTACCGTAATTGACGCTGATCACTCCCTTGGAGTTTTCGAGCCCGGCGGGCTTCATGACCGCGCCGACCGATGTGGCGTTGATGTCGAGGATATGCACCGGCTTCCAGTTGAGATCGGCGACCTTCTTGATCGCCTGCGCGGCGAATTTCGGCGTCGATGCATCGAAGAACAGGTCGGCGCCGGCGGATTTCAACTGGACGATCTGAGAATCGATCGTGGGGTCCGTCAATTCATAGGACGTCTCCGAGACAATCATCTTGCCCGCCTTGTCGCCGAGGCCCGTCTTCAGGCCCGTGACATAATCCCTGCCGAGATCGTCGTTCTGAAAGAGGATGCCGATCTTGGCGTTGGGATAATTCTTCAGAATATATTGCGCGTAGATACGGCCCTCGGTCTGGTAGTTGGGATTGAAACCTATGGTCCAGGGAAAGTTCTTCGGATCGGTGAACCGCGAGGCGCCGGTCGCGGCGAATAGTTGCGGTACCTTCTTCACGTTGAGGTATTTCTGAACGGCCGCGTTTGGCGGCGTCCCAATGAGCTGAAACGTCAGCAACACCTCATCGCCCTCGACCAGCTTGCGGACCTGTTCGACGGTTTTCGGAGGGCTGTAGGCATCGTCATACTGGATGAAGTTGATCTTGCGGCCGTTGACCCCACCCTCATCGTTGATCATCTTGATATAGGCCGCCTGGGCTTTGCTGACGGTGGCGAAGGCAGAGGCTGGCCCGCTGAACGGCGCCGTCTGACCGATCTTGATCTCGGTGTCGCTCGCGCCGGTGTCGTATTTCTTTTGCGCGTAGGCCGCCGACGCCGATAACGCGAGCGCAACCGTCGTCGCGGTGACGAAATGAAAAAGACTGTTCCTCATGTTGCTGCCTCACCTGATGTTTTGATTTTCCCGATGATCTCGTCCAATCCTGACGCAGTCACCGCTGCGGGGGATACTGGATGAACGAATATGGCAATGCAAGTTATCGAGCGCCCAGGGCCCTCACGCCAGCCAAAGCAGAACCAAGGCGAGCGCGGCGGGTGCCGCCTGCACAAGCAGAATCCTAACGCTCACACTGAGTGCGCCATAAACTCCGGCGACGATCACGCAAAGCAGAAAGAACACCTTGATCTGGAAGGCAAAATCTGGAACTGCCTGGACCAGTCCCCAGACCAGTCCGGCGGCGAGAAAGCCATTATAGAGCCCCTGATTGGCGGCGAGCACCGCGGAATCGGCCGCCTTCTCCGGCGAGTTCCGAAAGGTCCTCAGGCCTAACGGTTTGGTCCAGAGGAACATCTCCAAAATCAGGAAATAGACGTGCAACGCTGCGACCAGCGCCACCACCGCGTTGGCAATCGTGTTCATTCTGCGCTCCCCTGAACGAAGGCGAGTAAGGCGCCCTCCTTGTGATAGCATGTCACGGGCGGACGCAGGATGCGATGGTTGGCGGCGAGGCGAGGCAACGGCGATGACAGGTTATATCGACCCGACGAAGGAAGTGTTTTCCCAGTTTCGCGACAATAATCGCGCCGGGCCCATCCACATGCTCAATCTGGTTCGCTTGCGCGACCGCGCGGTCTATCCCGACGGACGAAAGGCTACCGGCGCGGAAGCCTATGCCATCTACGGCGGCGAGAGCGGACCGGTCTTCACGCGCCTTGGCGGCAAAGTGGTCTGGCAAGGCGGCTTTGAATTGATGCTGATCGGGCCATCCGACGAACGTTGGGACCATTGCTTCATCGCGGAATATCCGAGCGTTACCGCGTTTGTCGACATGATCCGCGATCCGGTCTACCGGGAGGCGGTGAAACACCGCCAGGCCGCGGTGGAGGATTCGCGGCTGATCCGCCTAAAGCCGCTGGCGGCGGGCAAGACGTTCGGCGAGATTCCGCAAAGCCGGTGATGATCGCTGCCGCGGAGCTAGGCCGCGACCCGCTCGCTGGCAAGCAGGTGCAGCAGCGCGCTCTTGATGGCGGCTTGTCGCGTCGGCGCCGTGATCTGCGCGCCAAGCAGATCGGTGACGTAAAAGACGTCGCGGGCGCGCTCGCCGAAGGTCGCGACATGGGCCGAAGCGATATTGAGATTGAGTTTCGAAATCGCCGTGGTCAGCTCGTAGAGCAGGCCGGGCCGGTCGAGGCCGGAGACCTCGATCACGGTGTAACGGTCCGACCACTGATTATTGACGGTCACTTCGGGCTCGACCACGAATGGGCGAGCTTTGCCGCGACTGGCGGCCCGGCGCGCCACCACTTCGGGCAGACGTAGCTTGCCTTCCAGCACATCCTCGATCATCTCGCCAATCCGCGTCGCGCGCCGCGCTTCATCCTCGTCGCGGTCGTATTCGCGCGTGATCGCGATGGTGTCGAGCGCGCGGCCATCGGTGGTGGTGTAGATCTGGGCGTCGACGATATTGGCACCCGCCGAAGCACAGGCGCCGGCGATGATCGACAACAGCCATGGATGGTCCATCGCCAGGATGGTGAGTTCTGTGACGCCGCGCGCCTCATCGAAACCGACATTGATCGCGAGCTTGTGTCCGGCCTGTTCGCTGGCGCGCAGGAAGCGGGCCTGGCGGATCTTGCGCGGCAGCTCGACCTTGAGCCAATAGGCGGGATAATGCCGCCCCACATAGGCATTGAGCTCCTGCTCCGGCCATTCGGTGAAAGCCCCGCGAAATTCCCGCTGCGCCACGGCGATGCGCTGCGCGCGGTTGACCTCGGAAAAGCCGCCGGTCAGCACCGGCTCGGTTTCATAGTAAAGCGTGCGCAATAGCTGCGCCTTCCAGCCGTTCCAGACGCCGGGACCGACGCCGCGAATATCCGCGGTGGTCAGGATGGTCAAAAGCTTCATCTGCTCGACCGACTGGACGACGGCGGCGAAATTCTCGATGGTCTTGCGGTCCGACAGGTCGCGCGATTGCGCCACCGTGGACATCGTCAAATGCTGTTCGATCAGCCACGCCACCAGTTCGGTATCGGCGGCGCTGAACCCGAGCCGCGGGCACAGCCGCCGCGCAACTCTCGCCCCCGCGATCGAGTGATCCTCGGGACGGCCCTTGGCGATGTCATGCAAGAGCGTCGCGATGTAGACCACCGCACGGTGTTCGGGGCGGATCTTGCGCATCAGGTCGCTGGCGACGATGAATTCGTCGGCGCCGCCGCGTTCGATCTCCTGGAGGTAACCGATACACCGCAACAGATGCTCGTCCACCGTATAATGGTGATACATGTTGAACTGCATCATCGATACGATCTTGCCGAAGGCGCGGATGAAATGACCGAGCACGCCGGTTTCGTTCATGCGCCGAAGCACGATTTCCGCGTCATTCGACGTCAGGATTTCCATGAACAGCCGGTTGGCTTCGGGATCGTCGCGCAGCTCGGTGTTGACCAGCTTCAGCGAGCGCGTCACCGTACGCATGGCGTCGGGATGGAAGGCCAGGTTGTTCTTCTGCGCGAGGCGGAAGATCCGGATCAAATTGACCGGATCGTGCTTGAAGACGTCCGGTGCCGCGAGATTGATGCGGTTGTTGTCGACGACGAAGTCGTCGCTTTCGGGCACCCGGCGGCGGTTGGCGCTCGGCCGGAACCGCGCCATCATGCGGCTGAGCACCGGCACGGGCTTGGCCTGCTCGTTCTCAAGCTTGGCGCACAGGATCGCGGTGAGATCGCCGACCTCCTTTGCGACCAGGAAGTAATGCTTCATGAAGCGTTCGACATCCTGCATGCCGGGGTGCGAAGTATATCCGAGCCGGACCGCGATCTCGCGCTGCATGTCGAATGACAGCCGCTCCTCGGTGCGGCCCGCGAAAAAATGCAGATTGCAGCGAACCGACCACAGGAAGTCGGCGCAGCGGCGGAAGGTACGATATTCCTGCGCGTCGAACACGCCGCGCTCGAGCAACTCGTCGGTCTCGCGCACGCGGTAGACGTATTTGGCGATCCAGAACAGCGTGTGCAGGTCGCGCAGGCCACCCTTGCCGTCCTTGACGTTGGGTTCGACCAGATAGCGCGATTGTCCGGCGCGACGGTGGCGCTCTTCACGCTCGGCGAGCTTGGCGGTCACGAACTGGGCGGCGGTGCCCTGCACCACCTCCTTGTCGAATCGCGCCACCAATTCGTTGTAAAGCGGCTGATCCCCGGTCAGGAACCGGGTTTCGAGAATGGCGGTGCGGATCGTCATGTCGCCGCGGGCCTGGCGGATCGATTCGTCGACCGAACGCGTGGCGTGGCCGACCTTTAATCCCATGTCCCAGAGACAATAAAGCACCGCCTCGGCGACCTGCTCGCCCCAGGCGGTTTGCTTGTAGGGCAGGATGAACAGCAGATCGATATCGGATTCCGGCGCCATCAAGCCACGGCCGTAGCCGCCGGTGGCGACAACCGCCATCCGTTCGGCGCCGGAGGGAATAGGCGAACGGTAGAGATGGCGCGTGGCGGCGTCGAACAGGATGCGGATGATTTCGTCCTGGACGAAACACAGCCGCTCGGCGCAGCGCCGGCCGTGCCGATCCCTCAACAGCACGGTCTGCGCCATGGCCCGCGCGGCGATCAGCTCGGCCTTCAATAACTTTGCGACCGCGGCGCGAAAAACGTCTTCGCGCCCGGCATGCTCCTCGGCAAGCGCGTCGACCGCGGCCGTGATCCTCGCGGTATCGAAACGTTCGTCGGCCTCGGACCGGGCATGTTTGACGACGCTATCCATTGGCTACCCCGATATCGGACAGCGCCGACGGTGTCACGGGACATTGCGTCAACGGTAGCAGATCCATGCTGCTATCCCCTCAAAGGCAGAGAACGCCGTTCTCGCCGCAAAGCCGGCAAGGTGCTTATTTTCTGGTTGACGTCTGGCCTAACCGATTGAAATAAAATGGTGTTTCCTAACGCGCGTGAAAGGGGCCACACTCCCCGCAATCTGCCTTGAGCATTCCATCCCTTATGGAGAGTTCGAAAATGCCCCGGATTTCACGGCGCGCCGCCGCCGCGATATTAGTCATGGCGGCGCTGATCCCCGACCAACTATCCGCGGCCGACGCGCTCAAGGAGATTCGCCTGGATTGGGCGACATATAATCCGGCGTCGGTGATCCTCAAGCAAAAGGGCTTGAAACCAAACCGTTCGATCAGCGAAATAGTGAACATGCACAGCAATGACGGAGAAACCACTAATCCCGACTGGCCGGCGTCTGCACGAATCCGCGGTTCCAGGTCGGGCTGATCAGGATCTCGTTGACGCAGACCCGCGGCGGCATGCTGGCGACAAAAGCGATGGTGCGGCCGAGATCTTCAGGTTGCAGCATCCGGGCCTGCTCCTGTTCGGAAGGCACCACGGGGCGCAATTTCAGGATCGGCGTTGCGACCTCGCCGGGAGACAGGCAACAGGCGCGCAATCCGTTGACGCATTCGTCCATGTTGAACGAATGGGTCAGCGCCAGCACCGCATGCTTGGTGGTGGTGTAGGCGGGGCCCGGCATTTTCGAAACGTGCCGGCCGGCCCAGGACGCGACGTTGATGATGCAGCCGTCCTGCTGCGCCCGCATCGCGGGCAGCACCGCATGCATGCAGTAAAGCACGCCATTAAGATTGATCTCGACCAGCCGGTCCCAGCCCTCCAGTTCCAGATCGGCCCATCTGCGCTTTGGCACGTTGATCCCGGCGCTGTTGACCAGGAGATCGATGCGGCCGTGACGCCCCAGGATTTGTTCCGCCGCCTTGTTGACGTCGTCTTTCCTGCTCACATCGAGCGAAATCGCCTCGGCCTTGCCGCCGGTCTTGACGATTTTCGCAACCACCGCGTCCAGCACATCCTTGCGGCGGCCCGACACCACCACGCTCCAACCGTCGGCGGCGAGCGCCTCCGCGCCGGCCTCGCCGATCCCACTGCCGCCGCCGGTCACCCAGGCCACCCGTTTCCCGCTATTTGACATGCAAACCGTCTCCGTTGCTTTTTGAAGGGCGTCTTTGCTAGTACCGCCGATCTGAAGTCCCTGCACCACTCGCGGCGAGTCCAACCCGCTAGTGAAACCCCGATGATTATGAGATCATGCGGCCTCAAGCGCCGCGACCGCCCGACCGGAATGATGCATGAATGCGCTCCACAAAACCATCGCGAACGCCAACCTGTTTTCGCGCCTGTTCGACGGCCTCGACGATCCGAACCGTCTCGCAATTGAAACGACGGGCGGACAGCGCATCAGCTATGGCGAATTGGTTTCGCGCACCGGACGGGTTGCGAATGTGCTGGTCGAGCGCGGCGTCAAGCCCGGCGACCGCGTCGCCGCCCAAACCGAAAAATCGGTGCCGGGACTTGTGCTTTATCTCGCCGCGAGCCGCGCCGGCGCGGTGTTTCTGCCGCTCAACACCGCCTATACGCTCAACGAGCTCGAATATTTCATCACCGACGCCGAGCCCTCGCTGGTGGTGTGCGACCCGTCGAAGGCGGACGGTATCGGCAAGATCGCGGCAAAGGTTGGCGCCAAAGTCGAAACGTTGGGGCCCGACGGCAAGGGCTCGTTGACGGACGCCGCCGCCAAGGCAGAAGCGGAATTTTCGACTGTGCCGCGCGCCGATGACGACCTCGCCGCCATTCTCTATACGTCCGGCACCACGGGGCGTTCCAAGGGCGCGATGTTGACGCATGACAATCTCGCGTCGAATTCGTTCACCCTGGTCGACTATTGGCGCTTCACCGACAAGGACGTGCTGATCCACGCGCTGCCGATCTACCACACCCACGGTCTGTTCGTGGCGAGCAACGTCACGCTGTTCGCCCGCGCCTCGATGATCTTCCTGCCGAAATTCGACCCCGACCTGATCATCAAGCTGATGGCGCGCTCAACCGTGCTGATGGGGGTGCCGACCTTCTACACCCGGCTGCTGCAAAGCCCGGCGCTGACCCGTGAATCCACCAAACACATGCGGTTGTTTATTTCCGGGTCGGCGCCGCTGCTCGCCGATACCCACCGCGAATGGGCCGAGCGCACCGGCCATGCCGTGCTCGAACGCTACGGGATGACCGAGACCAACATGAATACGTCGAACCCCTATGACGGCGACCGCGTGCCCGGCGCCGTCGGCCATGCCCTGCCCGGCGTCACCGTGCGCGTGACCGATCCCGAAACCGGAAAGGAACT
>DATGGY010000147.1:0-3032 GCA_035308285.1 Bradyrhizobium sp.
CGCGCTGCTTTTCCATCTGCGGAATATTGAAGAAATATTGCCAGCCGAGCAGTACCAGCCCGGAGAGAATGACGGCGAGGATGGTGTTGCGATTGTCGGTCATCGTTCAGGTCTCGTCATTCATTTCGGTTGTTCGCGTGAGTGCTGGTGTCTTGATGTCTTGAGGCGCCTTCTTTACGCGAACCGGTTCCCATTTTGCCCGAAACCGCTTTCGACGGTTTCGAGGCCTGCCGGTCGAGGCGATGGAGCGCGGCGCGCAGATCCTCGAGCATGCTCGAAAATTCGCAAGTCAGCGCCGCCCGGCGACCGACTAGCACATAGTCACTGTGCGGCCGCAGCGATACGGCAGGGAGCCGCTTCACCAATTCGCGAAGTCTGCGCCGGATACGGTTGCGCTCGGTCGCGGTGCCGTTCTTCTTGGTGACGGTAAAGCCGACCCGGACCGGGCCGTTGTCGTTGCGGTGGCGGCTTTGCACCACGAAGGCGGCAGCGCTCATCCGCGCGCCATTGGCAACGGCGAGGAAGTCCGCCCGCTGCCTTAGCCGATCCATGATGAGATCTCTCCGGGAAGCCCGGCTCAGGCGCTCAGACGCTTGCGGCCACGTGCGCGGCGCGCGGCAAGGACCTTGCGGCCACCGGTCGTGGCGATGCGGGCGCGGAAGCCATGGCGGCGCTTGCGCACCAGTTTGCTGGGTTGGTAAGTCCGCTTCACGGGTGGTTCTCCGCTGACGATTTGCCTGCTGGCTAAGCCGACAATTTGCCTGATATTGAGGTATATCCGCCAATGCTGGCAGGCCCAAAGTAAGCCATTTTTCGGCCCAAAACAGGCCGCCCCGGTCAAACCGGGTCACCGCGGACAGTTGGCGCGGCTTATACGGGAGCGACCCCTTTTCGTCAATGTTGCGAGCAACTCGATTTGGCGTTCTTCCAATCGTCACATTTGGCGCGAATAAATTAATTTTGGCGGTGTCAATATAACAATATATGAGGGGACGTTGGCCCGCCTCCAGGCTGATGGCAGCCGGCACCGGATGAGGCTTTGGACAAGGTTATTGCCGAGACCCGTGCGGGTGGGCTTTAGGCCCGCAAGCGCGGATCGGGCAAGTTTGGTCACGCATTTTGGGTTCCAGGAAAGCGGTTGTTATCAATCGTAATTTGACCGCTCCGGGGACCGGACGCATCCTTAAAAAGACAAGGCGCTGAAGGCAGTTATGGCGTCATCGATCGACGAAGACCCAACCACGGAGGCGCTGCGGCCAAAGCCGCCGCGAAGGCTCGGATTGTCCGGGAAGCTGCTGCTCTTGACCATTCCGCTGGTCATGATCGCGGAAGTGCTGATCTACGTGCCCTCGATGGCGAATTTCTGGATGAACCGGCTCAACGGCCGGCTGGCGGCGGCGAACACGGCGGCGCTGGTGCTGGATGCCGCGCCGCAGGGCATGGTTCCGGATTCGCTGGCGCGCGAGATCCTGCACAGCATCGATGCGCGGGCGGTGGCGATCAAAATGGGGCAGCAGCGGCGGCTACTCGCCTCGACCGGTCTGCCTCAGGCGATCGACCACGACGTCGACATGCGTTCGTTGACGGTGTGGTCGTCGATCGTCGATTCCTTCGAGATGTTGCTTGAGAGCGGAAACCAGGCGATCCGCGTCATCGGGCCGCCGCCGGGCGGCGGACAGTTCATCGAGGTCATCATCGACGAGGCGCCGCTGCGCCAGGCGATGTATGTGTTTTCCCGCAACCTGTTGCTGGTTTCGCTGGCGATCGCGATCCTGACCGCGGCGCTGGTCTATCTCGCGCTGCACTTCCTGTTCGTGCGGCCGATGCGGCGCCTGACCGCGAGCCTCGTCGACTTTCATGAGAATCCCGAAAGCTCGGCGCGCATCATCGTGCCGTCGAACCGCGGCGACGAGATCGGCGTGGCGGAGCGCGAACTATCCGACATGCAGCGCGATCTGGTGTCGATGCTGCATCAGAAAAGCAGGCTCGCCGCCCTTGGCCTTGCGGTATCGAAGATCAACCACGATCTGCGCAATCTGCTGGCCTCCTCGCAATTGCTGTCGGACCAACTCGCCAGCGTGCCCGATCCGCGGGTGCAGCGCTTTGCGCCGAAGCTGATGCGCTCGCTGGAGCGCGCGATCGCGTTCTGCCAGTCGACATTGTCCTACGGCCGCGCGCAGGAGGCAGCCCCCGACCGGCGAATGATCCCGATCGAGTCGGTGGTGAGCGAGGTTCGCGAATCCGCAGGGCTTGCCGCCGATGCCTCGATCAGTTGGATCAGCGCGATCGAGCGCGGCCTAATGATCGACGCCGATCCCGATCAACTGTTCCGGGTGCTGCTCAACCTCGTGCGCAACGCGGAACAGGCGCTGGAAAACCACCCCCGCGGCGACGCCGCCGCGATGCAGATTCGCATCACCGGGCGGCGCGAAGGCTCGGTCGCGATCGTCGAGGTCTCCGACACCGGTCCGGGCGTGCCGGCCAAGACCCGCGAGCACCTGTTCGAGGCGTTCCAGACCTCCGGACGGCCGGGCGGCAGCGGGCTTGGGCTTGCGATCGCCGCCGAACTGGTTCGCGCCCATGGCGGGGAAATTCACCTGGTCGAGGGAACCATCGGCGCCACCTTCCGGATCGCGATTCCGGATCGCCCGGTGGAGCTGTTGAGCGTACGCAACGAGCGGGCGCGGGCTTGAGGCCGCGGGTTCGATCTCTGCGTTGTCCCGGAATGACGCCGCAAATCGGCGGGTCTCGGGCCGTTTCCGGACCTTGCCAATTCCGGCCGGAGCGGGTAGCTAAAGCGCTCTTTCGCGACCTTCCGGTTACATTTTCCGATGCAAAGGGCCGTCAAGGTCCGAATCTGACGCGAAACACGCGCCCGTAGCTCAGCTGGATAGAGCACCAGACTACGAATCTGGGGGTCAGGAGTTCGAATCTCTTCGGGCGCGCCACTTACGCCAGAGCACGCTGGGCTATCCCCGGACTGCCCGATTCTCCGATCCCGCTCGCCGAATTGACCCCGCTACCGTTCGTCG
>DATGGY010000148.1:0-4392 GCA_035308285.1 Bradyrhizobium sp.
GGAAGCGCGCACGCGGATGACAACCGCGCCCGGCCTTGCCTTCGGCCGGGGATGATCTTTCACCAGCTCCAGATTCTCCAGCCCGCCATGTTGGCGCAGAACCAGCGCCCTCATCGTTTCCGACATCCTGTCTTCCTGTTCAAGTAGCCCGCTGCAAGCGCATGCGGGAACAGCTTGCGGACTCTTGCCGAGAGGGCCCGCAATATCAAGCCAGTTCCTCGCAACTCACCCATTCGGAGACGGATCCAGCTAGCGCACGTATTTATTGTCTGAATGGAAATGCAGGCAGCAACGCTAGGCCTCCAACACCGTCATTCAGGGTCTGGTGCTGCGAACCATCCCGGAATGACGCCGAATATCAGGGGCTGCATTTCCAGTCGGACTCTTAGGTCGCCGAGTCGACAATCTTGTCTATCGAAGACAGAAGATCGGCAGTGGATTGATCGCCTCGCTTCTCTAGAAAATGCGTCACGACGCCGCAAAGCACGCAACGGAGATCGTCCCGGCCGATGGCGTCTTGCTCTGGCGGCCTGAGCGGCAAGCATTCGGCCAGCAGCCGGTTTTGCAGCCGTTCGGCGTCGAGTTCGACGGCTTTTATCTTGGAACGGAACGCTTCGGTCTCGCTGTTGGGCGCCGGCCGCGGTTCTGTCTTCAGGCCCGAGCGGATAGCCCGGAGCGGCCAGACGATCTGTTCGCGCCAGGGATGACAAGCCTCATCCAATTCCCGGATTTCGGCGGCGGTCAACAAGATGCGATGCCTGACGGCGGCGTAGGCGACCATGAGGAACATCATGACATCGACGCCCGCCTCGTTCTGCAATTTGAGGCAGGCTTCCGCAACCCTGGGCCGGGCGTAGAGTTCGAGCGCAAATGCCCAACTCTCCGCCTCAAGGTCGCTCCGGGGCAGTCTCATGAATCGCCGTTCTTGATCGAATTCAATCCGCCCCAGCGGCTGACGGCCTCGGTCTCGATATCAAACAGGTCGAGCACCCGCCCCAGCGTATGGTCGACCATCTGTTCAAGACTTTCGGGGCGGGCATAGAACGCCGGCACCGGCGGATAGACGATCGCGCCCATTTCGGTCGCAGCCGTCATCGAACGCAGATGACCAAGGTGGAGCGGTGCTTCGCGGACGACCAGGACAAGCCGCCGCCTTTCCTTCAGCACGACATCGGCGGCGCGGGTCAGCAGCGACGAGGTCACGCCGGATGCGATCTCGGCGAGGCTTCGCATCGAGCATGGCGCGATCACCATGCCGATGGTCTTGAATGATCCAGAGGAGATCGAGGCGCCGATATTGTCGACCTGATGAACGACGTCCGCCAGCGCCGAAACTTCCGCGACGCCGATATCGAGTTCCTGGGTCAGCGTGATTTTCGCCGACCGGCTCATCACCAGATGGGTTTCGACGCCGGTCGCCTTGAGCAGGCGCAACAAGCGAACGCCGTAGATGGCCCCGGAAGCGCCCGTTATTCCGACGATCAGCCGCCGTGGATGGGAATTCATGCAGAACCAGTGTTCGATCGACGACGAAAGCGCCGCGCCGGCCGGAATAGCACGAAATCGCGACCTCGTTCAATGAACCCCCGTGGGAATCGCGGCACGGCAAATTATGCCACGGCTTTGGGCATTCCGCGGGGCCGGTCTCTACTGACCACGCTTGACGCCCGAACCGGAAAGCACTCTCCTTAAGGGGATGGAGCAAGCCATGGAAGCAACGCGCACCAACACCGATACATCAGGCCAAAGCGCCCATCCGGATTTGCGCGGCTGGCTGCAACGGCTCGCGGCTACAGACCGCCTTGCGGTCGCGCGCAAGGCCATTTCGCTGATCGATGAATTGGCGGCGGTCGCCAAGAAACTCGAAAACGAACGCGCCGTGCTGTTTCCCGCGCCCGGTCAGCATACCATTCCGGTGGTGGCGAACCTGTTTGCCAACCGGAACTGGATCGCGGAATCGCTCGGCGTTCCCGTAAGCGAACTGCTTCCGCGCTTCCAGCACGCCGTTCGCAATCCCCTGCCGTGGATCGAGATGACGACGGCGCCGGTGCAGGAGATTGTCCATCGGAAGGTCGATCTGTTGCGGCAATTGCCGATCCCGAAGCACAACGAACACGACAGCGGACCCTACATCACGGCAGCGCTTCTGATTGCGCGCAATCCGAAGACGGGAATTCAGAACGTCTCGATTCATCGCTGTCAGGTCAGCGGTCCCGACCGAATCGGCGTGCTGCTGTTGCCCCGTCACACCCTGCATTATTTCCGCATGGCCGAGGAAGCTGGCGAAGCCCTGGAGATTGCGCTTGCGATTGGCGTGCACCCGGCCTGCATTCTTGCTTCGCAAGCGATCGCCGCCCTCGATAACGACGAGATGGAAATCGCCGGCGCGCTGCTCGGCCGTCCCGTCGAAATGATCAAATGCCGAACCAACCGCGTCCGCGTGCCGGCGCACGCCGAGATCGTCATCGAAGGCCGTATCTTGCCCAAGGTACGCGAACCCGAAGGGCCGTTTGGCGAGTTTCCGCAATATTACGGTTCACGCGCCGACCGCGAGGTCATCCAGGTCGATGCGATCACGCATCGCAAGAATCCGATTTTTCACACCATCGTGGGCGGCGGCGTGGAGCATCTCCTGCTTGGCGGCATTCCCCGCGAAGCGACGTTGCTCAATCATCTGCAACGCAGTTTCCCCTCGGTGCGCGACGTGCGGCTTACGCGAGGAGGCACCTGCCGCTATCACCTCGCGGTCAAGATCGACAAGACCAGCGAGGGCGAGCCAAAAAATATCATCATGGGTGCGTTTGGCGGCCACTACGACATCAAGCAGGTCGTCGTGGTCGACATGGATGTCGATATCGACGATGGAACCGAAATCGAATGGGCGATTGCGACCCGCTTTCAGGCCGATCGTGACCTCGTCATCGTCTCCGGTGCCCAAGGCTCGAAGCTCGATCCGTCCTCGGACAATGGCATCAGCGCCAAGATGGGGATCGATGCCACCAAGCCGCTGTCGGCCGAGCCGATGGAGTTCAAGCGTATTCATGTGAAAGGCGTCGAGAGCGTCGATCTCGGCGAGGTCCTTCAGGAAGACCCGAAGGCGGCCTTTGCGCGGATCGTCAACCCATGACGACAACGGAAGTGCGCTCCCTCTCCCATGACCCCGGATCGCCATGGGTCGGGCGGTCGATCCCGCGCGTCGAAGATTCGGCACTACTGACCGGACGCGGCCGCTTCATCGACGATCTCGGCGTTCGCCCCGGCACCCTCCACGCCGCGATCCTGCGCTCGCCGCATGCGCACGCCGATATCGTTTCCATCGATCTCGCCGCGGCGAGGCAGGCGCCCGGCGTCGTCGCAGTCCTGCATGGCGAGGACATCAAAGCGTTGACGTCGAGCCTCGTCGTCGGGGTCAAGGCGCCGGTCGAATGCTGGCCGATCGCGGTTGGGCGCGCGCGCTATGTCGGCGAGCCCGTCGCCATTGTCGTTGCCGCCGATCGTTACCTCGCCGAAGACGCGGTCGATCTGATCGATGTGCGCTATGCGACGCGGCCGGCCGTGGTCGATCCGCTCGCGGCGCTATCCCCCGGCGCGCCGGTGCTGCACGACGGCTTTGCCGGCAATGTCGCCAGCGACCGGACCTTTCGCTACGGCGATCCGGAGCAGGCGTTTGCGAAGGCCCCCCATCGCATCGGCATCGACGTTCGCTACCCGCGCAATTCCTGCACGCCGATCGAAACCTATGGCGTCGTCGCCGAGTATGATCCGGGCGAAGATGCTTACGATGTGCTTGCCAATTTCCAGGGGCCGTTCAGCATCCATGCGGTGCTGTCGCGGGCGCTAAAGGTTCCCGGTAACCGGTTGCGGCTGCGCACGCCGCCCGATTCCGGCGGCAGCTTTGGTGTCAAACAGGGGGTGTTTCCCTACATCGTCCTGATCGCGGCGGCGGCACGCGCGGCGGGACGGCCGGTCAAATGGATCGAGGATCGGCTTGAGCATTTAACGGCATCCGTTTCGGCGACAAACCGGGTGATCACGCTTGCGGCCGCGGTGGCCGATGACGGCCGTATCCTCGCGCTCGATTGGAATCAGGTGGAAGATTGCGGTGCGCATCTGCGGGCGCCCGAGCCTGCGACGCTCTATCGCATGCACGGCAATCTGACCGGTGCCTACGACATCCGTCACCTTGCGGTCCGCAACCGCGTCGTCGTCACTAACAAGACGCCGACCGGGTTAAATCGCGGTTTCGGCGGTCCGCAGGTGTATTTCGCGCTGGAGCGCCTGGTTCAACGCATCGCGGTCGTGCTCGAACTCGATCCGCTTGACGTCATCACGCGCAATCTCGTTCCGGCCGATGCGTTTCCATACGAGACCGCGAGCGGCGCGTTGCTCGAT
>DATGGY010000149.1:0-4635 GCA_035308285.1 Bradyrhizobium sp.
GCAAGAGCGGCGCAGGGGCGGCGCTCGAGACCGCGTTTCATCCTTTCCTGCGGCGGTTGCGCAGCCTGCATTGCCCGCTGGTGACCTCCGTGAACGGGGTGGCCGCCGGCGCGGGCATGAGCTTTGCCCTGATGGGAGACATGATCCTGTGCGCGCGCTCGGCGTATTTCCTGCAAGCGTTCCGCCGCATCGGCCTTGTGCCGGATTGCGGATCGACCTGGCTGTTGCCGCGGCTGATCGGCAAGGCGCGTTCGGTCGAATTGTCGCTGATGGGCGAGCGGTTGCCGGCCGAAAAGGCGTTGGAGTGGGGGCTTGTCAACCGCATCCATGACGACGCCGATCTCTGGAAGGAGACGATGAAGCTCGCCCACGAGCTTGCCAACGGTCCGACGATCGCGCTGTCGCTGATCCGCAAGCTTTATTGGGACAGCCCGGACAATTCGTTCGAAGACCAGCTCAATCTCGAATTCGAATCGCAGCGTCTGGCCGGCGCGACCGAAGACTTCAAAGAGGGCGTCACCGCGTTCCTGGAAAAGCGTCCGGCGAAGTTCAAGGGCAAGTAATGGAAACGCTGTTTGCCCGCTGCGTCGCCGCGTGGTGCTCCGGCGCGACCGGTGTGGCCGGTGCCGTGAGATTATCGGGCGGCGCCAGTCAGGAGACATGGTCGTTCGATATCGTGCATCCAGCGGGGAACATCGGCGCGATCCTGCGGCGTGCGCCGACCGGCTACGGCGCAGCTCCAGCGCGCGCGGCCGGGCTCGATGCCGAGGCGATCCTGATGCAGCGCGCTTACGCTGCCGGCGTGCCGTCGCCGCGCGTGTTTCACGTGCTGGAGCCGCAGGACGAACTCGGCACCGGCTTCATCATGGAGCGGGTCGAGGGCGAGACGATCCCGCGCAAAATCCTGCGCGACGAACAGTTTGCCGAGGCGAGGCCAAAGCTCGCGCGTCAGATCGGGAGCATCCTGGCCGACATCCACGGCCTGGCGCTTTCGGAATTGCCGGAGCTTCGCACGATGACACCCGCGAGGGAAATCGCGGAGCTGGAGCGGGATTATCGCAGCTTCGACTGGCCGAGGCCGGTGTTCGAACTGGCAATCCGTTGGCTGCGCGATCACGATCCCGGGGTGTCCGCGCAAACCACGCTGGTACATGGTGACTTTCGCCACGGCAATCTCATCATCGGCCCCGACGGTGTCCGCGCGGTGCTGGACTGGGAACTCGCCCATGTCGGCGATCCGATGGAGGATCTGGGCTGGATCTGCGTCAATTCCTGGCGGTTTGGCGAGATCGACAAGCCGGTCGGTGGACTTGGATCGCGTGAGGAACTGTTCGCAGGCTATGAGGGGGGCGGCCGCCACGTCGATCCCGCGCGCGTCAAATTCTGGGAAGTAATGGGCACGCTGCGCTGGGGCGTGATGTGCTGCGGCATGATGGCGCGCTTTCGCAACTCGCCCGAGCATTCGATCGAGCGCGCCATGATCGGCCGCCGCGCGTCGGAGACCGAGATCGATTTGTTGCGGCTATTGGCGCCGCGAGAGGCGGGAAAATAACATGCAGGACGAACCGACACCGGAAGAATTGATCAAAGCGGTCGCGGATTTTCTGCGCAACGATATCGTGCCCGGGATCGGCGGCCATGACGCGTTCAAATTGCGGGTCTCGATCAACGCGCTCGACCTGGTGGCGCGCCAGCTCAGCCTGGCCCAGGCCAGCGATGCCGCAGAGGTGGCGCGACTCGAGGAATTACTGGACAAGCAGGGCTCGCTTGCCGACCTCAATCGCTTGCTCGCCGGCCGCATCGCCAAGGGCGAGGTGGACCTGCAAACGCCGGGGCTCACGGAGCATTTGTGGCAGACAACGATGGACAAGCTTGCGGTCGACCAGCCGAGCTATGCCTCCTACAAGAGGGAACTGGGGAGGAAGGACGGCTAGCGCTACCATATCCAACGCGGCTATTTCCGAACGCGCCGCGCGCAACACTAACATCAGGGAGAACCGCCGTGGACTTCGCATTGCCGGCCGACCTCGTTGCCTATCTCGCCGAGCTCGACCGCTTCATCGCGAAAGAGATCGAACCGATTGAAGACGCCGACGATAACATCCGCTTTTTCGATCACCGCCGGGAATGGGCGCGTACCGATTTCGAAAATGGCGGGCTGCCGCGGCGGGAATGGGAAGTGCTGCTGCGCCGGGTGAAAGATATTGCCGATGCCGCCGGCCATTTGCGCTTTGCGATACCCAGGCGCTACGGCGGCAAGGACGGCTCCAACCTCTGGATGGCCGTGATCCGCGAGCACTTTGCCGCCATGGGATTGGGCCTGCACAATGATCTGCAGAATGAGCATTCGATCGTCGGCAACCTGCCGCTGGTGACCATGCTCGACCGCTATGGCCGCGACGACCAGAAGGCCATGATCGAGGGCTCGATCACCGGAAAATACCGCATCACCTTCGGCCTTACCGAGCCCGAGCACGGCTCCGATGCGACCCACATGGAAACCCGCGCCGTGAGCGCGACCCGCGATGGCGTGAAGGGGTGGGTGATCAACGGTGAGAAGATGTGGACCACCGGCATGCATGTCGCGACCCATTGCGCGCTGTTCGCGCGCACCAGCGGCAGTGATGGCGATGCGCGCGGCATCACCTGCTTTCTGGTGCCGGCAAAGAGCGCGGGCGTGCGGATCGAGGAATATATGTGGACGTTCAACATGCCGACCGATCACCCGCGCGTCAGTTTTACCGACGTGTTCGTGCCCGAGGATGCGCTTTTCGGGGAAGTGGGGCGGGGCCTATCGCTGGCGCAATGTTTCGTGCACGAGAACCGGATCAGGCAGGCTGCAAGCTCGCTGGGGGCCGCGGTCTATTGCATCGAGGAAAGCGTGAAATATGCACGCGAGCGCAAGCCGTTCGGCCGCGCGCTTGCCGAGAACCAGGCGATCCAGCGGCCGCTGGTGGAGCTTGCGACCCAGGCAGAGATGCTGCGGCTTCTGATCCGCAAGACCGCCTGGGAGATGGATCGGCTGACGCAGGCCGAGGTCGAGCACACGCTCTCCGACAAGGTCTCGATGTGTAATTACTGGGCGAACCGGCTGTGCTGCGAGGCCGCCGATTGCGCCATGCAGGTGCATGGCGGCATGGGCTATTCGCGCCACAAGCCGTTCGAACACATCTACCGCCACCACCGCCGCTACCGCATCACCGAGGGCAGCGAGGAAATCCAGAAGCGCAAGGTCGCGGGATTCCTGTTCGGATATATGGGAGCAGGGAAACGTTGATGGGGACGACGAGAATTGGTTTCGCCCCTCCAATCGCGACGGGCTAATTCACCTGCCGGTCCTTCCCCGCCCAGTAGGGATCGCGCAGATGTCGGCGCAGGATCTTGCCCGAAGCGTTGCGCGGTAAGGCATCGATAAAATCGACCGTCTTCGGCGTCTTGAAACCAGCGATTCGCGTGCGGGCGAAATTGATGATGTCGGACGCCGTCGCCTGCTTGCCTTGCTTCAACACCACCATCGCCTTGACCGCTTCGCCCCAGGTGTCGTCGGGGATGCCGACCACGGCGGCTTCGGCCACGTCGGGATGGTCGCAGATCGCGCTTTCGACCTCGGCCGGATAGATGTTCTCGCCGCCGGAGATGATCATGTCCTTGATGCGGTCGTGGATGTAGAGATAGCCGTCCTTGTCCATGTAGCCGGCATCCCCGGTGCGCAGCCAGCCGTCGCGGCCGAGGGTTCTGGCGGTCGCCTCCGGCAAGTTCCAGTAGCCGGCCATGTTGGAGCCGGAGCGAGTCGCGATCTCGCCGACCTCGCCCGGCGCCAATCGTTTGCCATCGGGATCGAGGATCGCAAGCTCAACGCCCGACAGCGCCTTGCCGGCCGAGCGCATCCGTTCCGATCCCTCGATGTGGTCTTCGGGTGGAAGCGCCACAATGGTGCCGGTGGTCTCGGTCATGCCGTAAAGCTGCACGAAGCCGCAGCCGAATACCTCGATGCATTCCTTCAACAGCGCGGCGGGGATCGGCGAGGCGCCATAGAGCATGTATTTCAGGCGCGAAAAATCGACTTGCCGCGCGCGCGGTTGCCGCACCACGAACTGCATCGCGGCGGGCACCATGAACAATTTGGTGATCTTCGAGTGCTCGATGAAATCCAGCACTTTGGTGGGATCGAATTCCCTGGCGATTACGCCCATGGCGCCATGATAGAGGCTGACCAGGCCCCAGCCGGAGCCGCCGATGTGGAAGACCGGCATCGCCACCAGCGAAATATCGTTCTCGGTCCACTTGTTCCAGTCAGGCTTTTCGCCTTCGCCGGTCTCCACAAGATTGAGAAGATTGGCATGCGACAGCATCGCGCCCTTGGGCTTTCCGGTGGTGCCGGAAGTATAAAGCTGGATCGCGATGTCCTGCCGGCCGATCTCGACCTTGGGGTCGACGGCGCTTTGCGCGTCGCGCCAGGCGGCGTAGTCCTGCCATTCCGGTGCGCCGCCTTCGGTGGTGATGATGGTACGCAGGTCCGGCAATTGCGAACGGATGGCGCGAGCCTGCGCCACCAATTCCGGTCCGACGAACAGGACGGGGGCCTTGCAATCCGCAACGATGAAAGCGATCTCGGGCGCGGCCAGTCGCCAGTTC